>NZ_JBMDWU010000478.1:0-7274 GCF_048594385.1 Micromonospora sp.
CGGACGTGGTTCAGCGCCGCCTGCATGCTGCCGGTCGTGTCGGCGAGCAGCACCCCGGCGGGGGGGGGCGGGTTGGTCGCGGTGGTCACCGTGCGGGTGACCACCGCCGAGCCACCGGGGGTCAGCCCGAGGGTCGTCCCGGCCGGTTCGCCGACCAGGGGGGCGACGCCGTCGCCCACGCTGATCCGCAACGCCGGGCCACCGGCCGGTCGCGGTGCCGCGAAGAACCCGGCGTACGCGGCCGGCGGTGCACTGGCCACCAGGAGTGCCACCACGGCGAACGCCGACGCGGCGCGCAGGGACCGGGACGCTGAGGCTGCCATGGTGGACAGTGAACGCGGCCCGTCCGGGTCGACCGCGACCGTGTGGGAAGTCCTGCGGGCAGTTCCGCCTGCCCGTTCGGGCACCGCCCCGGCGCCCCCGCCGGCTGTCACCCTACTGCGGGCGGGCCGACAGCACCCGGACGTCCAGCCCGCCGGAGCAACGCCGGACGACCGCCGCCACGCTCTGCTCATGGCTGGTCCGCACCGGGTCGACGGTGAAGTACGCCTTGCGGCCCCGGCCGTGGCGCACCACGTAGCTCTCGGCCGTGCCACCGGCCCACGGGTCCCCGAACGTCTTGAGCACGTTGTAGATCGGGGTGTCCATGTCGCTCTCGTCGGTGTAGAACATCACCAGGTCCTTGAACTGCACGTAGTGCGCGTACGCCCCCTCGTCGGTCAGGGTCGCGATGATCCCGGTGTTGTGCGCGTTGAGGGCCGAGTCGATCGTCACCGTGATGAAGACGTGCTGCGGGAAGACGTGGATGGTCAGCCGGTCGTCCCGGTACATGCGGGGCATCCGCTTCATCGCCGTCCCGATCATGGTGGCGAGTTCGTCCACGTCCACGCCCCACGGGCTGACCAGGGCCTGGGTCTGCGCCCAGGAGTAGTGACCGGGCAGGTTCGAGTTGGCCTCCGGGTTCAGCGTGAAGGCCACCCCGATCTTGAACTCGTTGTGCTGCCACTCCGGCTCGTCCTCCCCCTCCACCAGCGGCTGCGCGAACCGGACCGACTTCTCCGGGGCGGGGGGCACCACCAGGTCGTCGTCGGACGCGATGTGACCGAACGCCCGGTCGTACCCGGAGTGGTCGTAGCTCTCCTCGTCCTCCTCGTCGCTCTCCCGGTCGCTCTCCTCCTCCTTGCCCCGGCCCTGGTACCGGAGCGCCTCCTCGGCGAGGGCCTGGCAGGACGCCACGAAGGCGGGCATCACCTCGGGGACGGACAGCGCCATGACCGCGGCCTGCTGCACCTCCTCCCGCCAGAGCGCGAACAGCTGCTCGTCGTCGCGCAGCAGCTCGGCCAGCGTGGCGAAGTCGTCGTCGTCCCGGAGTTCGACTGGCACGTCCGGGAACCGTCGGGCGGTCTCCGCCAAAGCGGTGCCCATCGCCCAGTCGTCCCATGGCCGGGGCAGCTGCCGCTCGAACGTGTCGAGCGTCGCCCGCACGTCGTCGCCGTGCCGGTAGGTGACCAGCAGGTACTCCAGGCTGCGGATCAGGTCGTGGCGGTCCGGGTGCATCTGCGCGATCCACCGGCCGAACATCCGGGTGCCGTAGTCGCCGTCGAGGACGGTGGCGAACTCGACAAGCTGGAAGTAGTCCGGGCTCTGCGTGGCATCGTCCCAGTAGTTCTCTTGCCAGGTCATGACCGCTCTTTTCGGATCGGCGACAGTCGACCCGGCCACCCTGTCCCGACCCCGGTCGCTGCGGTACGCGGGCACCGACCGTCTTAGGGGCAGTCCTCCCTGCCCCCGCGGGCAAGCCCACCCGGGGCCGGCGCGGCGGCCCGACCGTCGTCGGGGTCGAGCGCGACGACGGTGGGCACGGCCCACAGCCGGGTGTCCACCCCGGATGACGCGGAAGGGGTGACAGGCCAACATTCGTCCATGCGAGTCGCTGTCCCACACCACCTGCACGGTCTGCTCCTCCGCGCACCGTGGTGGGAGCGGTCCGTCGCCGCGCTCGGCCTGCTGCTGCTCGTCGACAGCTTCCTCCCCTGGTACCGGTTGAGTTGGACGGTCATCCGGTACGGCAGCGGAGGGCAGACCCACCACGTCAACACGGCCACGGCATGGCACAGCTCGTCGGCCTGGTCGCTGGCCGTGCTCCTCGGCGTCACCGCGGCGGTCGGCCATGTCACCTGCGGCACCGCCACCACCAGGTGGCGGACGCGGCGGGTCGCTTGGCCAGCGCCAGCGTGAGCGCCACCTGGGACTGCTGCCCGCCGGAGAGCGCGCCGGCGCGGGCGTGCAGCGCGATGCCCAGCCGGGTCAGGCGTCGCGCGGCCAACTCGTGGTCGAAGCGCACGTTGCAGGAGCGACCGAAGCGCAGCAGGTCCGCCACGGTGAACTGGCGGTAGAGCGGGTGGTCCTGCGCGAGGAAGCCGATGCGGGTCAGGGCCCGAACGCTGTTGGTGGCGGGCGACTCGCCGAGCACCTCGACCGAGCCTGTGGTGGGCGTGAGCAGCCCGACCGCCAGGCGCAGCAACGTGGTCTTGCCGGCGCCGTTCGGGCCGACCAGGGCGCTGACGCGGCCGGGGGGCAGCTCCAGGGTGCAGTCGCGCAGGGCCCAGCCCTTGCGGTAACGCTTGCCGAGGTTCTGCGTACGCAGCGCGGGTTGGGTCGTCATGCCGACTGCGCATTCGTCTCGGTCCGGTGGTGGACGGCATTCGTCTCCGTCCGGTGGTGGACGCTGGCGAACAGGGCGGTGATCGCCTGGTCGTCGAGCCCTGCGGCGTACGCCCTCCGCAGCCAGGTCTGCAGGCCGCCCCGCAGGGAGGTGTAGGTGGCCGGCGGCACCGCAGCCGGCAGCGTGTCGGTGACGAACGTGCCGTGGCCTGGCCGGCCGGTGACGAGATTCTCCTGCTCCAGTTGGCGGTATGCCTTCGCCACCGTGTTCGGATTGATGGCCAGCGACTCGACGACCTCCCGGATCAGGGGCAGGCGGTCACCGGGGCGGAGGAAACCCAGCAGGACCGCCTGCTGGACCTGGTGGACCAGCTGCAGGTACGGCGGTACGCCGGAGCCGGTGTCGAGCCGGAAGTGGAACATCGCGCCCTCCTGCTTTACTAGGAGAATAGTAAAGCGGTAGTGCTCGCCCGCGTCAAACCGCGCCTTCGCGCCTTCGCCGGGACGTTCAGCGGCGGGCGTGGCGGTGGCGTCCGCCGTAGCGGTGGCGTCCGCCGCGTGAGCGGCGGCCTCGACGCAGAGCAGGCCCGGAGTCGGCCGCGAGCCAGCCCACTGATGACAAAGTCATCCCAAACCGTTGACGGCGTCATCTCAGTTGCCTACGCTGACTGTGATGACGCTGTCATCTTGCAACGCCGGGGCCCTCGGCCTGCAGGAGTCGACCTCCGCACCTAATCCAGGGGCGTCACGCAATCGTCGAGGAGCATCAATGAAAATCTTTCTCACGGGTGGATCGGGCTTCGCCGGAGGAACAATCCTCCGGAGGCTGGTCGACGACGGGCACACGGTGCACGCGCTCGCGCGGTCCACGGCCGCCGCGGACGCGATCACATCGGCCGGCGGGCTCCCGGTCAGCGGTGACCTGTCGGACCTGGTCGCGTCCGGCAGCGCGCCCGGGTGGCTACCGATCCTCGGCGAGGTCGACGCCGTGGTGCACTCGGCGGCCTTCATGGCCTTCTGGGGACCCGACCAGGTCTTCGTCGACCGCAACCTGCTGCCGACCCGCGCCCTCTACGAGGCCGCCGTGGACGCACAGGTCAAGCGATTCGTCCTGGTGTCCGCGGCAAGTGTCTCCACCGGCACCAACCACGACCACACCGTCGACGAGAACTCCGACACGGGCACGGCGAACATCGCCTACAGCCGCGTGAAGCTCCGCACCGAGCAGGAACTGCTTGCCCTGCCGCACGGGAACACGTCGCTGGTCGTCATCCGGCCGCCGTTCCTGTGGGGCCGGGGCATGACCCACACCCTGCAGGGATTCATCGACTCCGTCGAAGCCGGCCGATTCTCCTGGATCGACGGAGGACGGCACATGGTCGACTTCTGCCACGTCGACAACCTCGCCCACATCATCACGCTGGCACTCGACCGTGGGGATCACGGTTTGATCTGCTACGTCACCGACGGCAGCCCCCGCCCCGCCCGCGACTTCTTCACCCCTCTGCTGGCCACCCGTGGCATCGACGTCAGCGCGGCCAACAGCGTTCCCCGGGCAGTCGCCTCCCCTCTGGCCACGCTCATACAGACCGCCGCGAAAGCCCGTCGCCGCACCACAGCACCACCGCTCACCCCGTGGATCGTCTCGTTCATGGGCCGCGACCGCGTCTACGACATCGCCCGGGCACGACGTCGGCTTGGCTACCAGCCGGTGATCACCGTGGAAGAAGGACTCCGGCAGATGGCGCACTCCCCCACCCTGGGCCGCTGAACCTCGCGCCTACACCACCCGACCAGCGGAAGGAATCTCCATGAGTCAGTTCACCGTGGTCGACGAGACGTCGAAGGTGCGTCGAGTGACATTCGCCAGTCCACCGTTCAACCTGATCGGCGCGGACACCGTGGCAGAACTGTTCGACGTCGTCGACCGTCTGAGCGGCGAGGAACAGGTCAGCGTCGTCATCTTCGACAGCGCGACGCCGGGGTTCTTCCTCAACCACGTCGACAGCGACCAGATACCGGCCATCGCGGCCATGGCCGGCAGCGGACACCTGCCCGGGTTCGTCGAACTCGGCGTGCGCCTGGCCGCCGCACCGTTCGTCAGCATCGCGTCGATCCGGGGGCGTACCCGTGGTGGCGGCGCGGAGTACACCGCCGCCTTCGACCTGCGCTACGCCAGCCGGGAGCAGGCGATCTTCTGCCAGCCCGAGGTCGGCTTCGGTCTGGTCCCCGGTGCCGGCGGCACCGAACGACTGACCCACCTCCTCGGCCGCGACCGGGCCTTGGAGGTGCTCCTGACCGGTCAGGACTACGACGCGGACCGCGCCGCACAGTACGGCTGGGTCACCCGGGCGATTCCCGACGCCGAACTCGACGACGTCGTCAACGCTGTGGCCCGGCGTATCGCCAGCTTCGACCGAGACGCCATCACGGCGGTCAAGACCCAGGTGAACCGCTCCACCCTGCCGCCGGAGGAGAACCTGCTGGCGTCGTTCGTCGAGTCCGCCCGATGCACCACGGGACCTGGCGTCGAGGCTCGCGGGCGGGCCGTCGGCGCACTCGTCGCCCGGATCGGGATCGACGACCTCGAACGAAACCTGGGCCAGCACCTCGGGTCGCTTGCCGAACAGCCGTAGCAACCTCAGGAGCCGATAGCCACAACCCCTCGCCCACGGTCGGCAAACGCGTCCTGACCCGGCCATAGGATGAGCGGATGATCCGGGCTGAAACCGCCGCCGCGACACGCCAGGCCCTGCTCGAAGCGGCGGCCGAGCTGCTCGACCACGGCGGCCTCGAAGCCGTGACCCTCCGTGCCGTCGGGGCGCGGGCAGGGGTCACCCGCGGAGCCCCCTACCGGCACTTCCCGGACAAAGAACACCTCATGATCGCGGTCGGCAGCCAGGCATGGGGCACACTCGGTGAACGAATCGGTGCCATCCATCGAGACCCCGACCTCACACCGGCCGCAAAGCTGCGGGCCCTCCTCGCCGCTTTCATCAACCTCGCCCGCCGCCAACCTCATCTCTACCGCCTGATGTTCAGCAGCCCCGCCAGCGATCCCACCGCGTTCGCCCGGGCTGCCCAGCCCACGCAGGACGAGTCCCTTCGGGTAGTCGCCGCCGTGGCCGGCGAACACCACGCCCGGCGGTACGCCGCCCTCCTCCTCGCCAGCGCCGACGGCATCGCCGGCATGGAAATCACCGGCCAGCTCGCCGGCGACAAATGGCAGACCACCGCCGAAGAGCTGATCGACACCCTCGTCACCATGGTCGCCGCGCAAACCCACGGAAGCGCCACGGAAACGGCGGGCAGTTCCTGACACGTTCTCTGCGTCTTTCCCAGGCTGACCTTGCAGGTCGGAGGGGGTGCGGCGGACCCTGAAGCGAGGCTCTAGGCGAGACAGCAGTCGACCAAGATCCGATGCCCCACCGGGGGCCTTGCCCGCCTCGGACGTCGGTCGTCGCTCGCGGGGGCCCCGGGGGCAGCGCGTCCTCGTCGCGTCCGATCCTCCGGACGTTGGCCAGGAGATCGCGTTCGAGGGTGTCGATCAGTGGCGCGAGACCGCCGATGCAGTCCAGGAGCCATGACAGCCGCGTCCCATACGGCCCGTGGCCGTCGGGCTCGTACTGTCTCACATCCGGGATTTCAGTACGTCGAATTCGCAGCCTGGCGAGGACGGGTCGAAGCCGTGTTCGATCAGCCAGCGGGACGCCAGCAGGCTGCGCAGCGACCACCAGGCGCGGATGACGTCCCGATCGACGTCGGTGCCGTAACCGGCGAGGAGGTCGTCGAGCCGTTCCTCGTGCCCGAGGGTCAGAACGGCCAGGTCGTACAGCGCATCCCCGGGCGCCGCCTCGGACCAGTCGATCACGCCGGTGACCTCGTCGCCGTCGGTGAAGATGTGGGTGATCTGCAGGTCGCCGTGCATGAACACCGGCGTCCACGGCCGAATCGCGGCCTCGGCGATCTCGCGGTTGCGGTCGACCAGGTCGGCCGGCAGGACGCCGCTGTCGACGAGCCAGGCGCATTCGCGATCGAGTTCCGCGTCCAGCCCGACGAGCTTCGTGCCGGCCCACGGCGGCGGTGGCGCGTCGTGCAGCGTGCGGATCGCGGTGCCCGCCGCGGCCCATGCCGCCGGTGATGCGGGCGACGGCTCGCCGAGGCGGCCGAGTGCCTGGCCGGGGACGGCGGCGATCGCGAGGACGGGCGGCCTGCGCCACAGGACCTCGGGGGTCGGCACGGGCGCCAGCCGCATCGCCTCGACTTCGACATCGATGCGCGTCTGGTCGCTGTCGACCTTCAGGAACACGTCGCCGACGCGCAGGGTCGCACGCTCGCGATGGGCGACGACGACCGAGACCTCCTCCACGCCCGCCATTATCGCGAGCTGATCAGCTACGCCGCTGCGGGTCACCACGTGCGAGTCGCATGCGGTACGTCGTACCGGCAAGCGACCTGACCGACTCGCGCACATCGGCTACTTGTTTCATTGACGTGCGACCGTGGCCCGGCCAGGCTTCGGTCGAGGCGCCCGGGCTGTCGCTCTCACATCGGCTGCCCACGCTGGTCGTGTGGCTCTCATTTGGCCTGCGCGGCCCGGGCGTCGCCCC
>NZ_JBMDWU010000479.1:0-3729 GCF_048594385.1 Micromonospora sp.
CCCCTCCTGTGGGCCTACGGGGGGGGGCCCCGCCGGCGGGCACCCCCTTGTTGCGCCTCCGATGAGTGGATCACCCTGGTCGGGCTGAGCCCTCAGCCCGCGGCCTCGGACCGACCGGTCAGTGCCCGCCACAACCCCGCGCACGCCTCCTGCTCGGTGTCGTAGGTCAGGCGGACGTCGTACACCCCGCGTTCGTACGCCCCGATCTCCCACCGCCCGTCGGCGCAGCGGCGGAGGAACCAGAAGTCGGGTGGCAGGGGGACGTGCTCGTGCACCCCTTCCAGTTCGAAGGCGTCCGGGGAGATCCCGGTCGCGAAGAGGGCGTTACGCAGCTCGTGCCGGTCCACGGTGACCTCCAGGGTGCGTCAACAGGCCGGGCTGCCCGGCGGCCGCCCGAACGGCCGGGCCGGGCACGGCAGGAGCCGACCGGGTCGGGGCGGCGGCGGATCAGCACACCGGGGCGGTACGCGGTCCGCCGCCCCGCCCACCCTGACGCGGCACGGCGTCGGCCGCGCACGGCGGGGTGCTCCCCCCGAGATACTCCTCGACGATGACGTGGTGGTCGAGGAGCCACTGCACGGTGAGCAGCTTGCCGGCCTGCGGCACGTACGCCGGGTTGAGCTGGAACTGGGTGCCCATGCCGGGCTGGGCGAACCAGGGGGCGATCGGGCCGGAGTCCACGTCGAAGGGCATCAGCACGCAGTAGGTGTGGTAGTTCGCCAGCGGCGCGGCGGGCGTGGTGGCCGGCGGGGTGGGCGGGGTGTTCAGGCTCTGCGGGGCGAGGGAGCGGGAGTTGAACGGCGTGCCGAGCGGGGCCAGGAAGCTGCCACCGGTGAAGCCGAACCGGTCGAGCCGGTAGCCGGGCAGCATGGTCTGCCGTTGCTTCACCGGTTTGCCGTCGGGGCCGAGGAAGAAGCCGTTCTCGGGCGGGAAGACCAGCGTCGTGCCGGCCCCGTTCACGGTGTAGTTGCCGACCCACTGCGCTTCGGTCTGCGCACCGAACCGCCGGTAGCCGGCGAGCAGCGGGCCGACCGGGCTCTCCGTCGGCAGCACGGCCGGCCCGAGCAGCCGGTTGTCGTCGTAGAACCGGGTGGTCTGCGGGGCGTCCGGCGGCAGGCCGGGCCGGCACAGGCTCGGTGTGTCGGGCGGCGGCTGCGGGGTGCGGCTGTGCGCGGCGCGGGCGGTGGGCTGCCCGCCGTGGCCGGAGCGGTTGCCGTCCGCCCCCGGGGAGCCGGAACGGTCGCCGTCCGACCCTCGGGAGGCGTCGTCGACAAGCGTGGCGGTCCGGGCCGTGCTGCCCGGCGTACCGGCCGACGGGGCGGCCCCGGGGAGGAGGGCCAGGGCCGCGCTGGAGAGCACGGCGAGAAGCCAACGGCTGCGTTTCACCATAAACCTCCTGGAACGGGACGATTGTCGCCCTCATCCTGTGGAGGTCAGCACGTGAAAGTGAGCCTTTGGGTGGTTCGTCCCCCGGTGGGGGGCGCATCCCGCCGCCCGGCGGCGATGCCGAGGCCCGGCCGCCGGGTGGTGGAGCCCGGGGTCAGCGCTCCAGGATGGCGGTCACGCCCTGCCCGCCGGCCGCGCAGATCGAGATCAGTCCCCGACCGCTGCCCTTCTCGGCGAGCAGCTTGGCCAGCGTGGCCACGATCCGGCCACCGGTGGCGGCGAACGGGTGCCCGGCGGCCAGCGACGAGCCGGCGACGTTGAGCCGGTCCCGGTCGATCGCGCCCAGCGGGGCGTCCCGCCCCAACCGGTCCTTGCCGAACTCCGGCGACTCCCAGGCCGCCAGGGTGGCCAGCACCTGCGACGCGAACGCCTCGTGGATCTCGTAGAAGTCGAAGTCCTGGAGGGCCAGCCCGGCCCGGTCCAGCATCCGGGGCACCGCGTACGCGGGGGCCATCAGCAGCCCCTCGTCGCCGTGCACGAAGTCCACCGCCGCCGTCTCCGACCAGGAGAACCAGGCCAGCACGGGCAGCTGGTGCTCGCGCGCCCACTGCTCGGAGGCGAGCAGCACGGTGGACGCGCCGTCGGTCAGCGGGGACGAGTTGCCGGCGGTCATGGTGGCCTGATCGGCGTCCGGGCCCCGGGTGCCGAAGACCGGCCGGAGCGCGCCGAGCTTGTCCAGGCTGGTGTCGGGGCGGAGGTTCTGGTCCCGGGTCAGCCCCAGGTACGGCGTCATCAGGTCGTCGAAGAACCCCCGCTCGTACGCGGCGGCGAGGCGCTGGTGCGAACGCAGTGCCAGCTCGTCCTGGGACTGCCTGTCGATCTGCCAACGCAGCGCCGTCCGGGCGGCGTGCTCGCCCATCGACAGCCCGGTGCGGGGCTCGGCGTTACGCGGCAACTCGGGCCGGAACGGCTGGTGCGGGCGGAGCTTCGCGGCGATCTTCAGCCGCTCGCCGAGGGTCCGGGCGCTGTTGAGCTTCAGCAGGGTGCGGCGCATGTCCTCGTTGATCGCCAGCGGCGCGTCGGAGGTGGTGTCGACCCCACCGGCGATGCCCACGTCGAGCTGCCCGAGGGCGATCTTGTTGGCGACCAGGATCGCCGCCTCCAGGCCGGTGCCGCACGCCTGCTGGATGTCGTACGCGGGGGTGTGCGGGTCCAGCTTCGAGCCGAGCACCACCTCCCGGGTCAGGTTGAAGTCCTTCGAGTGCTTGAGCACCGCCCCGGCCACCACCTCGCCGACCCGCTGCCCGGCCAGCCCGAACCGGGCGACCAGCCCGTCCAGCGCGGCGCCGAGCAGGTCGGCGTTGGACGCGCTGGCGTACCGGGAGTTGGACCGGGCGAAGGGGATGCGGTTGCCGCCGATGACCGCGACCCGCCGGATGCTCTGCACGATCCCGCCTCCGTTTCAGGACTTGCCCACAACCTACTGGCCAGTAGGCTACGCCTATGACCGACAGGTACGCGAGCTTCGTCCAATCGGGGGCCGGCCGCGCGCTGGTCAAGCGCCTCGGGCTGCCCGACCCACCGCGACTGCGCCGGTACGCCGTCGGTGACCCGCTGCTGCCCGGCCCGGTCCTGCTCGGCGCGGCCACCGGCGGTCGGCTCGGCGATCGGGTCGCCGCCCTGCTCACCGCCGCCGGGGTCGACGTGCGCACCGGAACGGGCACCGCCCCGCCCGCCGCCGGGCACGACGACTCGGCCGCAGCCGACGGACCCGCCGGCCGGGACGAGCGGGCCGGGAACGGCGGCGCACCGGCCGGGAGCGGGACGCCCGCCCGGTTCGGCGCCCTGGTCTACGACGCCACCGGCATCACCGACTCCACCGGCCTGCGCCAGCTCTACGACTTCTTCCACCCGCAGGCCCGCTCGGTGCTGCCCAGCGGCCGGGTGATCGTGCTGGGCACCCCGCCGGGCGAGTGCGGCCCGGCCCGGGAGGCCACCGCCCAGCGCGCCCTGGAGGGGCTGACCCGCAGCATCGGCAAGGAGTTCGGTCGCGGTGTCACCGCCCAACTGGTGTACGTCACCCCGGACGGGGACGCCGGCACCGCGACCAGCCTGGAGGCGACCCTGCGGTTCCTGCTCTCCGGCCGGTCGGCGTACGTCTCGGGGCAGGTGGTCCGGGTCGGCACCGGGCCGGCCGCCGGCCCGGCGGACTGGGACCGGCCGCTGGCCGGGCAGGTCGTGCTGGTCACCGGCGCGGCGCGCGGGATCGGTGCGGCCCTGGCCCGGGTGCTCGCCCGCGACGGTGCCCACGTGGTGGCACTGGACGTCCCCGCCGCCGGCGAC
>NZ_JBMDWU010000048.1:0-20245 GCF_048594385.1 Micromonospora sp.
GTCGGTGAGGTCTTCGACCTGCGTCCGGCCGCGATCATCCGGGACCTCGACCTGTTGCGTCCGATCTACCGGCAGACCGCGGCCTACGGCCACTTCGGCCGGGAGCTGCCGGAGCTGACCTGGGAGAACACCGACCGGGCCGCCGACCTGAAGTCGGTAGCGGGCGCCTGACCGGCACCACGCCCCGCGACCGGCGACCCGCGGAGGGGTCGCCGGTCGCTCGGGTTTGCGTCGACGTCGCGCTGCCGCACCTCGACCGTCCCTTCGACTACCTGGTCCCCGCCGGGCTGGCCGACGACGCGGTCCCCGGGGTGCGGGTCAAGGTCCGCTTCGCCGGTCAACTGGTCGACGGGTGGCTGCTGGAGCGGGTCGACAGCTCCGCGCACGACGGCCGGCTGGCCTACCTGGAGAAGGTGGTCTCACCGGAGCCGGTGCTGGCCCCCGAGGTGGCCCGGCTGGCCCGCGCGGTCGCCGACCGGTACGCCGGCAACCTCGCCGACGTGCTCCGGCTGGCCGTCCCGCCCCGGCACGCCCGGGTCGAGAAGGAACCCCGTGCCGACCCCGCCCGAGCCGACCCCGCCCCGCAAGGTGCGGCCGGGGTCGACCCGCGTGGCTGGCGGGACTATCCCGCCGGCCCGGCGTTCCTGACGGCGCTCGCCGACGGGCGAGCCCCCCGGGCGGTCTGGTCGGCGCTGGCCGGGGAGGACTGGGCGGCCCGCTACGCCGACGCGGTCGCCGCCACCCTCGCCGGTGGGCGGGGGGCGGTCGTGGTGGTCGCCGACGCCCGGGACCTCGACCGTCTCGACGCGGCGCTGACCACCCTGCTCGGCCCCGGACGGCACGTGACCCTCTCCGCCGCGCTCGGCCCCGCCCGCCGCTACCGGGCCTTCCTGGCCGCCCGGCGGGGCGACGTGCCGGTGGTGATCGGCACCCGGGCCGCCATGTTCGCCCCGGTCGACCGGCTCGGCCTGGTGGCGATCTGGGACGACGGGGACGACCTGCACGCCGAGCCCCGGGCCCCCTACCCGCACGCGCGGGAGGTGCTGCTCACCCGGGCCCGGCTCGCCGACGCCGCCGCACTGGTCGGCGGCTGGACCCGGACCGCCGAGGGGCAACTGCTGGTGGAGACCGGCTGGGCCCGCGAGGTGGTGGCGGACCGGGCGACCCTGCGGGCGCGTACCCCGGCGATCGCCCCGACCGGGGACGACCCGCAACTGGCCCGCGATCCGGGCGCGGCGACGGCCCGGCTGCCCAGCCTGGCCTGGACCACCGCCCGGGACACCCTGCGCGCGGACGCGCCGGTGCTGGTCCAGGTGCCCCGCCGGGGCTACCTGCCCTCGGTCTCCTGCGCGGACTGCCGGACCCCGGCCCGCTGCCCGCACTGCGCCGGCCCGTTGGCGCTGCGCGCCGCCGACGCCCCGCCGGCCTGCCGCTGGTGTGGCCGGGTCACCGCCGCGTACGCCTGCCCGCAGTGCGGCGGGCGACGGCTGCGGGCGGCCGTCACCGGGGCCCGCCGGACCGCCGAGGAGCTGGGCCGGGCGTTCCCCGGGGTGCCGGTGCGCACCTCCGGTCGCGACGAGGTGCTCACCACCGTGCCGGGCGGCGCGGCGCTGGTCATCGCCACCCCGGGTGCCGAGCCGGTGGCCGACGGGGGGTACGGCGCGGTTCTGCTGCTCGACTCCTGGGCGCTGCTCACCCGGGCCGACCTGCGGGCCGGCGAGGAGGCGCTCCGGCGGTGGCTGTCCGCGGCGGCGTTGGCCCGTCCCGCCCCGGCCGGTGGCAAGGTGGTGGTGGTCGCCGACGGGGCGCTGGCCCCGGTGCAGGCGTTGCTGCGCTGGGACCCGGGCTGGTTCGCCGCGCGGGAGTTGGCCGAGCGGCGCGAGCTGGGCTTCCCACCGGCGGTGAAGATGGCAAGCGTCACCGGGGGAGCGGAGGCGGTGGCCGACCTGCTCGCGCAGGCCCGGCTGCCGGACGGGGCGGAGGTGCTCGGCCCGGTCCCCGCCGACGAGGACCGGGAGCGGATGCTGGTCCGGGTGCCCCGGTCCCGGGCCGCCGCGCTGGCCGGGGCGCTGCACACCGCCGCCGGGGTCCGCAGCGCCCGACGGGCCGCCGAACCGGTCCGCCTCCAGGTCGACCCGCTCGCCCTGTTCTGAGTCGTCGCTCAGTTCCGTCGGGGGTCCGGCCAGCCCGCCGTCGCACCCCGGGTCCGCCGGGCTGCGGGCGTACGCGTGATAGCATCGCCCCTCATGCCCGGGCGCACGAATGGCGCGACGAAGGCGGGAACGCGTCGGGTCGACGCCAAATCGATGATCTCAATCAGCCGGTGAGCAGGGGTGGACCAGTCGTGACCGTTCGTCAGTCGATCGTCTTCAACGGTGACCTCGGCAGCGGCAAGAGCACCGTCTCCGTCGAGATCGCCAAGCGGCTGGGCCTGCGCCGGGTCAGCGTCGGTGACCTCTACCGGCAGATGGCCCAGGAACGCCAGATGACCGCGCTCCAGCTCAACCTGCACGCCGAGCTGGACCAGGCCGTCGACGGCTACGTCGACCAGCTCCAGCGCGACATCGCCGCCTCCGGCGAATCGCTGGTGATGGACTCCCGGCTGGCCTGGCACTTCTTCACCCACGCGCTCAAGGTGCACATGATCACCGAGCCGGCCGAGGCGGCCCGGCGCGTGCTGCTACGCCCCTCCGGGCCGGCCGAGAGCTACACCTCGCTGGCCGAGGCCGAGGCCAGGCTGCGCGAACGCAGCGACAGCGAGCGTAACCGGTTCATCCTCCGCTACGGCGTCGACAAGGCCCGGCTGCGCAACTACGACCTGGTCTGCGACACCACCCGGGCCTCCGCCGAGGAGGTCATCACGCACATCATCGACGCGTACGAGGGCCGCCTCGCCGCCGACGTGCTGCGTGACGCCCCGCCGTTGCTGCTGCTGGACCCGGCCCGGGTCTACCCGACCGAGGACGTCGCCACCCTGCGCGGGCTCGACGGGTCCGGGCTCGTCGGGGAGCTGGCGGCGGCCGGCGACGGGGCCCTCGCCCCGCTGCGGATCGGCTTCACCGGCGAGTACTTCTTCGTCGTCGACGGTCACCGCCGGCTCAGCGCCGCCCTGCGCAACGGTTTCTCGCTGGTGCCCGCGCAGCTCGTCGCCGAGGTGGACGAGCCGGTCGTCGGGCAGACCAGCGCCGTCGACTACTTCGCCGCCCACGTGCGCCCCAGCCTCGTGCACGACTGGGAGGCCGCCCACGGCACCCGGCTCCCGCTGCCCGCGCACGCCCTGCTCGGCGGGGACGCCGTGCTGGCCGGCGAACCGGGCGCCGGCGTCTGACCCGGCCGTCCCACCCCGATCACCACCCGTCGCGGTACGCCGGCCGGTGCCCCCGCCGCACTCCGTAGACTGGTACGGCACCACGCCGTCCAACGAAGGAGCCACCCCGCGTGACCGTCCAGCCCATCCGTCTGTTCGGGGACCCGGTGCTGCGCACGCCGGCCGATCCGGTCGTCGACTTCGACGTCGAGCTGCGTAGGCTCATCGCCGACCTCACCGACACGATGCGTGACCGCAGCGGTGCCGGGCTGGCCGCCCCCCAGCTCGGCGTGGGCCTGCGGGTGTTCACCTTCGAGGTGGACGACGTGCTCGGCCACCTGGTCAACCCGGTGCTGGAGTTCCCCGACGCCGAGGAGCAGGACGGCCCGGAGGGCTGTCTGTCCATCCCCGGGCTCTACTTCGACACCAAGCGCCGGCAGAACGTGATCGCCAAGGGCTTCAACGGCTACGGCGACCCGTTGCAGATCGTCGGCACCGGGCTGATGGCCCGCTGCGTCCAGCACGAGACCGACCACCTCGACGGGGTGCTCTTCCTCGACCGGCTGGACCCGGCCGGTCGCAAGGAGGCGATGAAGGCGATCCGCCAGGCCGACTGGTACGACGAGGCCGCCCCGCCGACGGTCAAGGTCAGCCCGCACGCCGCCGGCAACCCCTTCGGGCTGGGCCGGTGACCGCCCCGATGCGTCTGGTTTTCGCCGGTACGCCGGCGGTCGCCGTCCCCGCCCTGGCCGCCGTGCACGCCTCCGGACACGAGGTGGTGGCCGTGGTGACCCGCCCCGACGCGCCCACCGGCCGGGGTCGGGGCGTGCTGCGGTCCCCGGTCGGCGTCTGGGCCGACGAGCACGGCGTCGAGGTGTTCACCCCGGCCCGCCCCCGGGAGCCCGAGTTCCTCGACCGGCGCCGTACGCTGGCCCCCGACTGCGTGCCGGTGGTCGCCTACGGCGCGCTGGTGCCCCCGGCGGCGCTGGAGATCCCCCGCTTCGGCTGGGTCAACCTGCACTTCTCGCTGCTGCCCGCCTGGCGGGGCGCGGCACCCGTGCAGCACGCGGTGGTGCACGGCGACGAGCTGTCCGGGGCCAGGGTCTTCCAGTTGGAGCAGGGGCTGGACACCGGCCCGGTCTACGGCACGCTCACCGACGAGATCCGCCCCACCGACACCTCCGGCGACCTGCTGGAGCGGCTCGCCCACTCCGGGGCCGGGCTGCTGGTCGCCGTCCTGGACGCGATCGCGGCGGGCACCGCGCGGGCCGAACCGCAGCCCGCCGACGGGGTCTCGCTGGCTCCGAAACTGACCGTGGACGACGCCCGGGTGCGGTGGGGCGACCCCGCGTTCGCGGTCGACCGACGGGTGCGCGCCTGCACCCCCGCCCCGGGCCCGTGGACGACCTTCCGTGGCGACCGGGTCAAGCTCGGCCCGATCACCCCGGTCGGCAACGGCCCCACCCTCAAACCTGGAGAACTGCTGGTGGAGAAGTCCCGCGTGCTGGCCGGCACGGCGACCGTGCCGGTGCAGCTCGGTGAGGTGCGCGCGGCGGGCAAGAAGGCCATGCCGGCGACCGACTGGGCGCGCGGCGTCCGGGTCGCCGCCGGGGAGGAACTCGCGTGACCGAGCCGACCGCACGAGGAGACCGTCCGGCCGACACCGACCGGCGCGGCGACGACCGGCGGCCCTCCGGCGGCACCCGGGGCGACCGCCCCGCCCGAGCCGGCGGGTGGGGCGACCGGGCCGGGTCCGACCGGCGCGGCGGGCGACCCGGCCGACCGGTCCGTCCGGCCGTCGACCTGCCCCGGTACGCCGCCTACCAGGCGGTCGCGGCGGTGCACCGCGACGACGCGTACGCCAATCTGGTGTTGCCGGCGATCCTGCGCGAGCAGGGGCTGGCCGGGCGGGACGCCGCCTTCGCCACCGAGCTGACCTACGGCACCCTGCGGCAGCTCGGCACCCTCGACACGATCCTCACCGCCGCCGCCGGCCGGGACGTCGCGCGGATCGACCCGCCGGTGCGCGACGCGTTGCGGCTCGGCGCCTACCAGCTCCTGCACACCCGGGTCCCGGCGCACGCCGCCGTGTCCTCCACGGTCGACCTGGTCCGCACGGTGGGGGAGGGGGCCACCGGCTTCGCCAACGCGGTGCTGCGCGAGGTGGCCGGCCAGGACGTCGACGCGTGGACGGCCAAGCTCGCCCCGACGATGGCCGCCGACCCGATCGGCCACCTGGCCGTGACCTACAGCCACCCGCAGTGGATCGTCCGGGCCTTCGCCGACGCTCTCGGCGGTGACCTGGGTGAGGTGACCCGGCTGCTGATCGAGGACAACGAGCGCCCGCCGGTGCACCTGTGCGCCCGTCCGGGCCTCCTCGACCCGGCGGAGCTGGCCGACGCGGTCGGTGGCGCTCCTGGTGCGTTCTCGCCGTACGCGGTCTACCTGCCCGGTGGCGCGCCCGGTGACCTGCCGGCGCTGGCCGACGGCCGGGCGCACGTGCAGGACGAGGGTTCCCAGTTGGTGGCGAACGCGCTGGCCACGGCCCCGCTGGACGGTCACGACGGCCGCTGGCTGGACCTGTGCGCCGGCCCCGGTGGCAAGGCCGGCCTGCTCGGCGCGCTCGCCGCGCAGCGGGGTGCCCGGCTGACGGCGGTGGAGGTCTCCGAGCACCGGGCCCGGCTGGTCGAGCAGGCCACCCGGGGTCTGCCGGTGAGCGTGCTGCACACCGACGGGCGCACGGTCGGGGCGGATCCGAAGCTGCCGGAGGGGCACTTCGACCGGGTGCTGGTCGACGCCCCGTGCACCGGGCTGGGGTCGTTGCGCCGCCGGCCCGAGTCGCGCTGGCGGCGGCAGCCGTCGGACCTGCCGCCGTTGACCCGGTTGCAGCGGGAACTGCTCTCCGCCGCGCTGCGGGCGGCCCGTCCGGGTGGTCTGGTCGCCTACGTCACCTGTTCCCCGCACACGGTGGAGACGCACGTGACGGTCACCGAGGCGGCCCGGCGCGCGGGGGTGCCGGCGGACTTCGTCGACGCCCGGACGGTCCTGCCGCCGGGCATGCCCGGCCTGGGCGACGGCCCCACCGTCCAACTCTGGCCGCACCGCCACGGCACCGACGCCATGTTCCTGGCGCTCCTCCGCCGCACCTGAACCTGACCGTCCCGCCCCCGTCGCCGCCCCGCCCGCCCTCGGTGATCAAGAGAATTGCGTCAACGATCCGTCGCCGGATGACGCGAACCTCTTGATCACCGAAGCGGGAAGCGGCTGCGGGCGGACGGGCAGCGGGTGGGTCAGATGGTGGGGAGACCCTTGGGGCCGGCGCCGCGCATCGAGCGGGTCAGCTTCCGGTCGTCGCTCCACAGGAAACAGCGGATGCCCCGGTCGCCCTCCTCCCACTCCCGCTGCGACGGCGGATAGAAGATCGACCCGGCCCGGTACGGCAGTTCGCTGTTGTTGGGCACCTCGGCGAAGCCGGCGATCAGCGCCATGCACCGCCGGTGCACCCGCTGGTTGGCGCGACCGAAATCGGCCCAGCTCAGGTCGCTGCGTTCCAGGTAGACGCCGACGAACTCGGCGCGGTGCGGCTCGGAGCAGAGCACCGGGGCCATGTAGTTGAGATTGTTGCCGATCAGTTTGGGATCGAAGCAGCGGTGGCTGAGCGGATTGTCGCCGATCATCGCCCCGCGCAGACTGCCGACGCGGTTGACCGGCCGGGTGTTGTCGATGCTGTCGGTCTCGCTCAGGTCGCACCGGAACCAGCGGGCGCCGCTGTTCCACGCCGAGTTGGCCGGCAGCGCGATGTTCATCGTCAGCCGGGCCGAGTGCCAGTCGCCACCGAGGACGTCGCGGGCCCGCTGGTCGCACTCGGTACGGGCGGGACGCAGCGCGGCGGAACCCGGCTCGGGCCGCTCACCCCGGGTCACCGCGCCGGTGAACGTGCCGACGTGGATGGTCTCGGCCAGGTGGCTGCGCGCGCAGTCCACCGTCTCGTAGGTGCCGGCCTGCACGACCGGGGTGATCCGGGGCAGGCAGGCGTCCGTGGCGGGCACGAACGACTGGGCGACCGGCAGCACCGGCCAGTCGTCGAGCAGGTCGCCGTCGGCACCGTGCTGCGGTACGCAGCCGCTGAGCGCCACCGTCACGGTGCCGGCCAGCGCCAGCGCCACGAGCCACCGTCGCATCGTCCGCCCTTTCCGGGGGTCGACGGTCCGTCGCCGTGCCCCACCCGGCGTGCCCGCCGCCGGGCGAGCATCATACGTGACCGTCCCTGATGGAGTGTTGCGTCTTGCGGGTCGTTCGGCCAGTCGGCACCGGCCATTCGTCCCGGACTCCCGGGAAGAGGAGCCGTTGGTGCACCGCGGGTCACGCCTGGATCACAGGGCGTCGCTCATGGTGCCGTGCTGTCCGCGGCGGATGGCCGCGTTCGTACACTTGCCCTGTGACCGTACCGCCGTCGATCATCGCGCCCAGCATCCTCGCCGCCGATTTCGCCCGCCTCGCCGATGAAGTCCGCGCCGTCGAGGACGCCGCGGACTGGCTGCACGTCGACGTGATGGACAACCACTTCGTGCCCAACCTGACCATCGGCCTGCCGGTGGTGCAGAGCCTGCGGGCGGTGACCCGGCTCCCGTTCGACGTGCATCTCATGATCACCGACCCGCGGCGGTGGGCCCCCGGTTACGCCGACGCCGGCGCGTACAACGTGACCTTCCACGCCGAGGCGTGCGACGACCCGGTCGCCCTGGCCAAGGATCTCCGCTCGGCCGGTGCCAAGGCCGGGCTGGCCATCGACCGGGACACCCCGATCGAGCCGTACCTCGACCTGCTGCCCAGCTTCGACACCCTGCTGATCATGACGATCAAGGCCGGCTTCGGCGGGCAACGCTTCATCCCGCAGCTGCTGGACAAGGTGCGGGCGGCCCGCCGGCACGTCGACAGCGGCCACCTGGAACTGCGCATCGAGGTCGACGGCGGAATCGCCGCCGACACCATCGAGCAGGCCGCGGCGGCCGGCGCGGACGCCTTCGTCGCCGGCACCGCCGTGTACGGTGCGGACGACCCGGCCGAGGCGATCCGTCGCCTGCGCGGGCTGGCGGAGCGCGCCAACGCCGGGGCCTGAGGTGGAACCCACCGGCGACCGCCCCGACGTGATCCTGGTCGTCGACGACGACGAGGACATCGCCCGCTTCGTCGAGTTCAACCTGAGGCTGCACGGCTTCGAGGTGCTGCACGCCGGGGACGGCCAGGAGGCGCTCGACATGATCGAGCAGCACAAACCGGACCTGGCCGTGGTCGACCTGATGATGCCGCGCATCGACGGCCTGGAGCTGACCCGCCGGCTGCGCGCCAACCCGATCACCTCGGCACTGCCGGTGATCATGCTGACCGCCAAGGGCATGACCGTGGACAAGGTGCACGGGCTCAGCGCCGGCGCCGACGACTACCTGGTCAAGCCGTTCGACACCGCCGAGCTGGTGGCCCGGGTCAGCTCCACGCTGCGCCGCAACAAGGAGTTCCGCGAGGTCTCCCCGCTGACCGGCCTGCCCGGCAACAGCCGGATCCGCCGGGAGATCAGCGACCGGGTCCGCAGCGGCGTCGACTACGCCGTCGGCTACATCGACATCGACCGGTTCAAGAGCGTCAACGACCGGTACGGCTTCGTGCGGGGCGACGAGTTCATCTCCGCGCTGGCCCGCAGCCTGTACCGGGCGGTGGTCGCGATCGGGCTGCCGCCGGCCTTCCTCGGCCATGTCGGCGGCGACGACTTCGTGATCGTCTGCGCCCCCGACCAGATCCGCCCGCTGACCTCCCGGGCCGTGGTCGACTTCGAGAAGACCGCCGACACCCTCTACGACCCAACCGACCGGGAACGCGGCTTCGTCGAGCTGAAGGACCGGCGGGGCAACATCCGGCGGGCGGCCCTGGTCACCCTGTCGATCGGTGTCTCGCTCTCCGACGCCCGCAAGCGCTTCACCGACCCGCTGGCGGCGATCGCCGTGGCCAGCGAGATGAAAACGGTCGCCAAGAGCCAACCGGGGTCATATGTCGCAGTCGACAGGCGACGTGCCGACGGGGTGTGAAGTAGCACGCTGGAGGTGGCGGACTCCCCGGGGTTACGTGTAAGACTTCGCATGTACCCACCACGCGCTGGCGGGGCTCGGTGAAATTCCGAACCGGCGGTGATCCACGCTCGACGTGGTAAGCCCGCGACCCGGACGGCTGTGCCGCCCGGTGGACCTGGTGAGAATCCGGGGCCGACGGTGGGGGAGCGGTCCGTCCGCACCCCCGACAGTCCGGATGGGAGACAGCGCGCGGGCGGGGCGGGCCTGCGTGGCGTCTCTTCCGACCGCGTGGGCTCCCCGGGGGCGGCGCTGCCGTTCCCGGTTCCGCCGCCGCCTGCCCGCCTGCTTCCGTACCGCCCGCGCGGGGACCGGCGAGCGAGAGGGCAGGGCATGGGCGGCGTCTCCGTGGACGAGGCGATGCGTCGTGCCATCGAGTTGGGCGCGCGGGGTCTCGGCACCACCAGTCCCAATCCGGTCGTCGGCTGCGTGCTGCTCGATGCGGACGGCGTCGTCGTCGGGGAGGGCTTCCACGCCTACACCGGCGGGCCGCACGCCGAGATCGTCGCGCTCGCCCAGGCCGGTGAGCGGGCCCGGGGCGGCACCGCGGTGGTCACCCTGGAACCCTGCGACCACACCGGTCGCACCGGCCCGTGCAGTCACGCGCTGATCCGCGCCGGCATCGCCCGGGTGGTCATCGCCGTACCCGACCCCAACCCGGTCGCCTCGGGCGGTGCCGCCACCCTGCGCGCCGCCGGGGTGCGGGTCGAGTTCGGGGTACGCGCCGAGGAGGCCGAGGCCGGCAACGTCGCCTGGCTGACCTCGATGCGGCGCGGCTGGCCGTACCTGATCTGGAAGTACGCCGCCACCCTCGACGGCCGGTCCGCGGCGGCCGACGGCAGCAGCATGTGGATCACCTCCGAGGCGGCCCGGATGGACGTGCACGCGTTGCGCGGCACGGTCGACGCGGTCATCGCCGGGGTCGGCACCGTGCTCGCCGACGATCCCCGGCTGACCGCCCGTAACCTGCGCGACGGCACCCTGGCCATCCGCCAGCCGTTGCGGGTGGTGGTGGACAGCGCCGGGCGTACCCCGGCCGACGCCCGGGTCCGCGACGGCGCCGCCCGCACCTGGATCGCCACCGTCGCCGAGGTCGGCGCCGGCCCGGACGGCCGGGTCGACCTGCCGGCCCTGCTGGCCGAACTGCACCACCGGGGGGTACGCGCCGCGCTGCTGGAGGGCGGTCCCCGGCTGGCCGGGGCGTTCCTCGCCGCCGGCCTGGTCGACCGGGTCGTCGGGTACGTCGCGCCGAAGCTGCTCGGGGCCGGCCCGACCGCGTTGGTCGACGCGGGTGTGACGACCATCGCCGACGCCATCGATCTGGAAATCACCGACGTTACCCGGGTCGGGTCCGACCTGAGGATCACCGCGCTGCCCCGGAAGAGGGAGGCCTGAGATGTTCACCGGCATCGTCGAGGAGTTGGGCGAGGTCGTCCGGATCGCCGACACCGGGGGTGACTCGGCGCTGGTCGCGATCCGCGGCCCGCTGGTCACCTCTGACGCCCGGCACGGCGACTCCATCGCGGTCAACGGGGTCTGCCTGACCGTGGTCGACGTCGACGGCGGGGTGTTCACCGCCGACGTGTTGGGCGAGTCGCTGCGCCGCTCGGCGCTCGGCGGGCTGCGCCCCGGCGACCCCGTCAACCTGGAGCGGGCCGCCGCGCTGAACAGCCGGCTCGGCGGGCACCTGGTGCAGGGCCACGTCGACGGCGTCGGCGAGGTGCTCTCCCGGGAACCGGCCGCGCAGTGGGAGACGCTGCGGTTCCGGCTGCCCACCGCCCTGGCCCGGTACGTGGTGGAGAAGGGCTCGATCACCGTCGACGGGGTGTCGCTGACGGTGGCGGCGGTCGGCGACGACTGGTTCACCGTCGGGCTGATCCCCACCACCCTCAAGCTCACCACGCTCGGCGGCCGGGGGGTCGGCGCGCCGGTCAACCTGGAGGTGGACGTGCTGGCCAAGTACGTCGAACGCCTCCTCGACGCCCGGCTGCCCGGCGGCCCGGTCGGGACCGACGACGCCGCCCCGGCGCTGCCCGACGACGCCGCCCCGGCGCTGCCCGGCGACACCGCCGGAGGGGCACGGTGAGCGGCCCGGTCGGCTGGCTGCTCGACGCGCAGGTGTACGTCGTCGGTTCCCCGGTGCTGGTCCGGGAGATCGTCGGCAACGCCTTCGGGCTGGTCTCGGCGCTGCTCGGGCTGCGCCGGCTGGTCTGGGCCTGGCCGGTCGGCATGATCGGCAACGGGCTGCTGTTCACCGTCTTCCTCGGCGGGGTGTTCGCCACCCCGCAGGCGCACGACCTCTACGGCCAGGCCGGCCGGCAGGTCTTCTTCTTCGCGGTCAGCGTCTACGGCTGGTGGCGGTGGTCGCGCAACCGCCGCCAGGGCGGGGACGCCCCGGCGGTCACCCCCCGCTGGGCCACCGGCCGGGAACGGCTCGGCCTGCTGCTGGCCGCCGTGCTCGGCACCGCGCTGGGCTATCCGCTGCTCGCCGCGCTCGGCTCGTGGGGGCCGCTGCCGGACGCCTGGATCCTCACCGGCAGCCTGCTGGCCACCTACGGGATGGCCCGGGGCTGGGTGGAGTTCTGGCTGGTCTGGATCGCGGTGGACGCGGTCGGCGTACCGCTGCTGCTGCGTGGCGGCTTCTACCCCTCGGCGGCGATGTACCTGGTCTACGGCGCGCTCTGCGGCTGGGGCTTCGCCGCCTGGTGGCGCACCTCGCGGGCCACCCGCCCGGCGTCGACACCGATCCCGTCCACCTACTCGGAGGTCGTGGCATGAGCACCCAGGCGGTCACCTTCGCCCGGATCGAGGAGGCGGTGGCGGACATCGCCGCCGGCCGGCCCGTGGTGGTGGTCGACGACGAGGACCGGGAGAACGAGGGCGACCTGATCTTCGCCGCCGAGCTGGCCACCCCGGAGCTGCTCGCCTTCATGGTCCGCTGGACCTCCGGGTACGTCTGCGTCCCACTGACCGAGGCGGAGTGCGACCGGCTGGACCTGCCGCCGATGCACCACACCAACCAGGACCGGCGCGGCACCGCCTACACGGTGACCGTGGACGCCCGGGAGGGGGTCAGCACCGGCATCTCGGCAGCCGACCGGGCGCACACCATCCGGCTGCTCGCCGACCCCGGCACCGACCCGACGGACCTGGCCCGCCCCGGCCACGTGGTGCCGCTGCGGGCCCGCGCCGGCGGGGTGCTGCGCCGCCCCGGGCACACCGAGGCGGCGGTCGACCTGACCCGGCTGGCGGGGCTGCGTCCCGCCGGGGTGCTCTGTGAGCTGGTCAACGACGACGGCACCATGATGCGCCTGCCGGATCTGGAGAAGTTCTGCGCCGAGCACTCGCTCACCCTGGTCACCATCGCCGACCTGGTGGCCTACCGGCGGCGGCACGAGAAGCAGGTCGAGCAGGTCGCGCAGGCGCGGATGCCCACCCCGTACGGGGTGTTCCGGGCGCTGGGCTACCGGGCCGAACACGACCCGGCCGAACACGTCGCGCTGGTCTTCGGTGAGCTGGGCGACGGCAGGGACGTGCTGGTCCGGGTGCACTCCGAGTGCCTGACCGGGGACGTCTTCGGGTCGCTGCGCTGCGACTGCGGGCCCCAGTTGCAGGCGTCGCTGGCCCGGGTCGCCCGGGAGGGGCGGGGCGTGGTGCTCTACGTGCGCGGCCACGAGGGGCGCGGCATCGGCCTGCTGCACAAGCTGCAGGCGTACCAGCTCCAGGACCAGGGCCGCGACACCGTGGACGCGAACCTCGACCTGGGCCTGCCGGCCGACGCCCGGGACTACGGCACCGGCGCGCAGATCCTCTACGACCTGGGGGTGCGGTCGCTGCGGCTGCTCACCAACAACCCGGCCAAGCGGGCCGGGCTGGAGGGGTACGGGCTGACCGTCACCGGCCGGGAGGGGCTGCCGGTCCGGCCGCACCCGGAGAACGTCCGCTACCTGCGGACCAAGCGGGACCGGATGGGCCACCTGTTGGACGAGCTGGACGAGGTGACCGAGGCCCCGATGGGCCGGCCGGTCCCCGGCGACGAGATCGGAGCATGACGATGGCGGGTTTCGGTGAACCCGGAGTGACCCCGGTGGATGCCGCCGGGCTGACCGTCGGGGTGGTGGCGGCGCGCTGGCACGGCGAGCTGACCGACCACATGCTCGACCGGGCGGTGGCCGCCGCGCAGGCGTGCGGGGCGCGGGTGGTGACGGCCCGGGTGGCCGGCTCGGTGGAGCTGCCGGTGGTGGCGCAGGCCCTGGCCCGGCGCTGCGACGTGGTGGTGGCGCTGGGCGTGGTGGTGCGCGGCGCGACCGCCCACTTCGACTACGTCTGCCGGTCGGTGACCGACGGGCTGACCCGGATCGCCCTGGACGAGGGCAAGCCGGTGGCGCACGGGGTGCTGACCGTGGAGAACCTCGACCAGGCCCGGGACCGGGCCGGGCTGCCCGGCTCCGCCGAGGACAAGGGCTGGTCGGCGACGGTGGCCGCCCTGGACGCCGCCCTGGCGGTCCGGGCCGTGTCCACGGCCAACGGCCACCGCGTCGGCTTCGCCGGCTGACCACCCGTCGGGGCTTTGGCCTGGTGGGCCGATTTTGCGGGGTCGGCGGTCGTGAACCCCGCAACATCGCCCCACTTGGGGTCACCCCGCGCTACAGCCGGCCGGCCTCGATGATCCGGCGGAGGAACTGCCGGGTTCGGGGCTGGGTCGGCTCGCCGAACACCTGGGCGGGCGGCCCGGCCTCGACCACCCGGCCGGCGTCGAGGAAACAGACCTGGTCGGCGACCTCCCGGGCGAACCCCATCTCGTGGGTGGCCAACACCATCGTCATCCCGGCGGACTTCAGGTCCCGGATCATCGCCAGCACCTCGCCGACCAGCTCCGGGTCGAGCGCCGAGGTGACCTCGTCCAGCAGCATCAGCCGGGGCGAGTTGGCCAGTGCCCGGACGATCGCCACCCGCTGCTGCTGGCCGCCGGAGAGCCGGTCCGGGTAGGCGTCCGCCCGGTCGGCCAACCCGACCCGGGCGAGCAGCTCCCGGGCCTGCGCCTCGGCCTCGGCCCGGGCCCGCCGGTGCACCCGGCGCGGCGCGAGGGTGACGTTGTCCAGCACGCTCAGGTGCGGAAACAGGTTGTACGACTGGAACACCATGCCGATGCGCCGGCGGACCCGGTCCGGGTCGACCCGGGGGTCGGAGATCTCCTCGCCGTCGAGCGTGATGCTCCCGTCGTCGAGTTCCTCCAGCAGGTTCACGCAGCGCAACAGCGTCGACTTACCCGACCCGGACGCCCCGATCAGGGCGACCACCCGGTGCTCCTCGACGGTGAGGTCGAGCCCGTCGAGCACCACCCGGCCACCGAACTCCTTGCGTACCCCCTGGCAGGTCAGCACGGCCATGGTCAGCCTCCGGACTGGCGTCGAGCCGCGCGCAGCGTCACCCAGTCGGTGACCGCGATCAGCGGGATGGCGAGCAGCACGAACAGCACCCCGGCCACGATGTACGGGGTGTAGTTGAAGCTCTGCGCGGTGGCGATCTGCGCCGCCCGGACGGCGTCGATCGGGCCGGCCAGGGAGACCAGGCCGACGTCCTTCTGCAACGCCACCACGTCGTTGAGCAGGGGCGGCGCGACCCGCCGGACGGCCTGCGGCAGCACCACGTGCCGCATGGTCTGCCGGTAGGTCAGCCCCAGCGAGCGGGCCGCCGCGAGCTGGCTCGGGTGGACCGACTCGATGCCGGCCCGGAACACCTCCGCCAGGTAACCGCCGTAGGTGAGCACCAGCGCCAGCCCGCCGAGCACCAGCACCGGGGGCATCCCCTGCAACCGCAGGCCGGGCACGCCGAGGGTGAGCACGTACAGCACGATGATCAGCGGCAGGCCCCGGAAGGTGTACGTGTACCCGGCGGCGAGCGCGCGGACCGGGAAGAAGACCGGCCCGCGCAGGGTCCGCAGCAGCGCGATCAGCAGGCCGAGCAGCAGCGCCCCGACGGCACAGCAGACCAGCAGCCGGACGTTGAGCCACAGCCCGGTGAGCACCTCCGGCAGGGCGTCGCGGGCGATCTGCGGGTCGAGGAACGACAGGCGGACCCGGTCCCAGCCGGGTGCGCCGGTGACCGCGACGACCAGCAGCGTGCCGAGCACCGCCGTGGAGACGGCGGCGACCAGCACGCTGCGGGTCGTCTGCCGACGCCGGTACGCGGCCCGCCGCCGCTGGGCCGCCGACAGGAGGTACGGCCGGTCCACCGCCGGGTCGTCGTTGCCTGCGGACACCCGGCTCACTGGAGTTCGGTCGCCCCCGCCACCTGGGCGAGCCACTTCTGCTCCAGCTGCTTGAGCGTGCCGGCCTCGGCGAGTTCCCCGACGGTCTTGCTGACGCACAGCGTGAGCGGGGAGTCCTTGTCCAGCAGCAGCCCGAACGCCTCCGGCGCACCCACCTGCGGCAGCTGGCCGACGATGGTGGCGTCGGTGACCTCTGAACCGGTGATGTAGAACGCGGTCGGCAGGTCGACCACCAGCCCGTCGATCTGGCCGTTCTGCAGGGCCTTCTTGGCGTCGTCGTTGCTGTTGTAGACCTGCGGCTTGACCGAGGGCTTGATCAGGGCGGTGATCGCCTGGTAACTGGTGGTGCCGACCTGCGCGCCGAGCTTGGCGTTCTTCAGGTCCGCCACCGACTTCTTCCCGGCGATCTTCGACGACTTGAGCGCGATGACGGTCTGGCGTACCAGGTAGTACGGGGCGGAGAAGTCGACCGCCTGCTTGCGTTCCTCGGTGATGGAGAACTGGTTGATGTCGAAGTCGAAGGTCTTCGGGCCCGGGGCGATGGCGGTGTCGAACTTCACCCGGGTCCAGGTGACGTCCCCCCGGGCGTACCCGAGCCGCTCGGCCACCGCGTACGCGACGGCGGACTCGAAACCCTCGCCGCTGTCCGGCTTGTCGCCCTTGAACCACGGCTCGTACGCGGGCTCGTCGGTGGCGATGGTGAGCTTGCCCGGTGTCCGGGTCTTCAGGCTGTCCTTGGCACAGGACGCCGCGGTGGGGACGACGTCGGGGGTGGTGGGCGTGGGGTCCTGCGGGGCGCATCCGGCCACGGCGACGAGGAGCACGGCGGCGGTGGCGGCGGCGCGGGTACGTGAGCTGCTGCTGACCATGGCCGCCAGGATAGAGAAGACCGCCGATCCCTCGAAGGGTGTCCCATCAGGTAGATGAGAGATCGATGTGCAAACGTGTCCGGCCCGTTGCCGGTGGCCGGTGACCCGCGCTCCGGCCGGCCGGAGCGCCCGGCGTCTCCGGCCCCGTCCCAGCTTGCGGGAACAGGATGTGGGCAGGGCGACCCGGCCGGACCCGGAGCGCACGGCGTCGGTGGGTGGCTGGAAGAATCCGGTTCCGTGAAGACGTTCGAGGAGTTGTTCGCCGAGCTCCAGGCCAAGGCAGCCGCCGGCACGCCGGGTTCCGGCACGGTCGACGCCCTGGCCAAGGGGGTGCACTTCGTCGGCAAGAAGGTCGTCGAGGAGGCGGCCGAGTCGTGGATGGCCGCCGAGCACGAGGGCCCGGAGCGCACCGCCGAGGAGATCTCCCAGCTGCTCTACCAGGTGCAGGTGCTGATGCTGGCCAGCGGTCTGGAGCTGAAGGACGTCTACCGACATCTGTGAGTGCGCCCGCGTCGTTGATCTGATCCGATCGAAGGAGCACTCCGTCATGCTGCGTGTCGCCGTACCCAACAAGGGGGCCCTGGCCGAGAAGGCCGCCCAGATGCTGCGCGAGGCGGGCTACCGCCAGCGCACCGACCCCAAGGACCTGGTCTGCCCGGACGAGGCCAACGACATCGAGTTCTTCTACCTGCGCCCGAAGGACATCGCCACCTACGTCGGCTCGGGTGACCTCGACGTCGGGATCACCGGCCGGGACCTGCTGATCGACTCCGGTGCGCCCGCCGAGGAGGTGGTCGACCTGGCCTTCGGCCGGGCCACCTTCCGCTTCGCCGCCCGCCCCGAGGACGTCGGCGACGTGCAGGAGCTGGGCGGTCACCGGATCGCCACCGCGTACCCGGGGCTGGTCGAGCGGTACCTCGCCGAACTGGGCGTCAAGGCCGACGTGATCCGGCTCGACGGCGCGGTGGAGAACGCCATCCGGCTCGGGGTCGCCGACGTCGTCGCCGACGTGGTGGAGACCGGCGCGACGCTGCGCCAGGCCGGACTGGTCGTGTTCGGGGAGCCGTTGCTGCGGTCCTCGGCGGTGCTGGTCCGCCGGGCCGACGCGCCGGCCCACCCGCAGGCGGAGCAGTTGCTGCGTCGCCTGCACGGGGTGCTGGTGGCCCGCCGTTACGTGATGCTCGCCTACGACGTGCCGGCGGGTCTGCTCGACCGGGCCAGCGGCCTCACCCCGGGCATCGAGTCGCCGACGGTCTCCCCGCTGCACCGGGAGGGCTGGGTCGCCGTGCAGGCGATGGTGCTCCGCGACGACGTCCACCGGATCATGGACGAGCTGTACGAGCTGGGTGCCCGCGCCATCCTGGTCACCAACATCCACGCCTGCCGGCTCTGATCCGACCGCCCGGCGGCCCGTACCACCCGTCGTGCCCTCGTGCTCGACGTCCCTCGTGCTCGACGGCAATGGGGCCGATACGGCGGCGTCATCCCTCACGGATACCGCTGTATCGGCCCCATTACCCCAGTCCGCCCCGCCCCGTCCAGCCCGTCCCGCCCCGCTCGAACCGGGCGGGGCTGGTGGGGGTGGGTGGCGACGCGACGCCGTCCGGGTCGGGTGGCAGACTGGAGCGGTGAGCGACACCGAGTTGATCCGTCTCAGGCCGCGTCGTATCCGGGTCGTCTGCTGGGCCTCGGCGATCGCCCTGCTGGTGGTCTTCAGCCTGGTGGCCACCTCGTTGACCGGGGCGACCGGCGAGGGCTACGGCACCTTCCAGCGTGGCGACCAGGTTGCCATGGTCGGCCTCGGGGTGCTCGGCGCGCTCGGCATCCTGCTGTTCACCCGGCCCCGGGTCGAGGCGGACGCCCGGGGGGTCCGGGTGCGCAACATCCTCGGCTCGTACGAGCTGCCCTGGGAGGTCGTCCGGGGGGTGCGCTTCGACCGGGGCGCGCCCTGGGCCAGCCTGGAGCTGCACGACGACGACCTGCTGCCGATGGTGGCGCTCCAGGCCGCCGACAAGGAGATCGCGGTCGACGGGGTCCGCGCCTTGCGCCGGCTGCACCAGGCCCACCTGGCCGGCCTCGGCGGCACCCCGGCCCGCTGACCGTCCCGGCCGGGGAGAGCCGCCTCCGCCGGCCCGCTGACCGTCCCGGCCGGGGAGCCGCCTCCGCCGGCCCGCTGGCAGCTCCGGCCGAGGAGCCGCTCTGCTTCAGCCGGCCCGCTGGCGGTCCGGCCGGTCCGCTGGCCCGTTGATCGTCTGGAGGGCCGCTACCGGGGTTCTCGTACCGTGCTGACCTGCGGGCCCGGTTTGGGGGATGGCTGCGCCGGGGTGTAGTGTTGCCACGTCGACCAGACTGCCCCCGCCTGTGGCGTGTGGGTGGTCCCGAAGCGGAGCGCCTGCTCCCACCCGAGTCGCCCCTGAGGTGGCCGGGTCCGGTCACCGGTTCCGGGTTCGTCCCGGCACCGGATGCGCGATCATGTGATCGTGCCGACCGGTCGAGCGGGCCCTGGCATGCGCCGGGGCCTTCTGCTTTCCGGGTCGCCCCCACCCGGGGGCCGCGCGGGGTCGGCCACGCAACAGACTCGACTCGAGGAGGCCACATCAGCGTCGAACCACGCGTGAACGAGCAGATCCGGGCACGTGAGGTCCGACTGGTCGGCCCTGAGGGTGAGCAGGTGGGCATCGTCCCGCTGGAGCGCGCCCTGCAGCTGGCCGCGGACGTCGACCTGGACCTGGTCGAGGTTGCGCCGATGGCGCGCCCGCCTGTGTGCAAGCTCATGGACTTCGGCAAGTTCAAGTACGAGAGCGCACTCAAGGCGCGCGAAGCGCGGCGTAACCAGCAGCAGACCGTCATCAAGGAGATGAAGCTCCGGCCGAAGATCGACCCGCACGACTACGAGACCAAGAAGGGTCACGTGGTGCGGTTCCTCAAGGCCGGCGACAAGGTCAAGGTGACGATCATGTTCCGCGGTCGGGAGCAGAGCCGCCCGGAGCTGGGTTACCGGCTCCTGCGTCGGCTCGAGTCCGAGATCACGGACCTGGGATACGTCGAGGCCGCTCCGAAGCAGGACGGCCGTAACATGATCATGGTTCTCGCTCCGCACCGGGCCGTCAAGGCATCCGCGGTCGCCGCCACGGCGTCCCGTGGGGGCCCCCGGGACCGGGCCGCGGAGGAATCGGCCGCCCCGGCAGGTGGCGCGACCCCGGTGGTCGGCGAGACCGCAGCAGCCGGCGAGACCGGCCCGACCGCTGACACCAGCGGCCAGTAACAGGGAGAAGACGTTCCACATGCCGAAGATGAAGAGCCACACGGGTATGGGCAAGCGGGTCAAGGTGACCGGCAAGGGCAAGATCGTCGCCCAGCAGGCCGGCCTTCGCCACAACCTGGAGAAGAAGCCGTCCACCCAGACCCGGCGGCTGACCGGCACGGTCGAGCTGGCCAAGGCCGACGTCAAGCGCATCAAGAAGCTGCTCGGCCGCTGACGCGCGCCACCTTTACCTAACAAGGAGTTGAGATGGCACGCGTCAAGCGGGCTGTGAACGCCCAGAAGAAGCGTCGTACCCTGCTGGAGACCGCGAGCGGTTACCGCGGTCAGCGCTCCCGGCTGTACCGCAAGGCCAAGGAGCAGGTGCTGCACTCGATGCAGTACGCCTACCGGGACCGTCGCGACCGCAAGGGCGAC
>NZ_JBMDWU010000480.1:0-10388 GCF_048594385.1 Micromonospora sp.
CCCGCGCCCCCCCCCCGCCCCCCCCCCCCCCCCCCCCGCCGGGGTGGGCGGGCCCCCCCCCCCCCCCCCCCCCCCACCACCGGGTGCCGCGGGTGCCCCGCCGGGCCGGTCACCGCCGCCGTGGGCACCCGGGCGGTGACACCGTGACCGGCCGCTCGCTCGGCGGCGAGCTGGCCGTACGCCTCGGCAAGGCCGCGGCGGTCTCCCTGGTCGCCGGGACGCTCGGCGGCGCGGCGGTGCTCGCCGGTCAGGCGGTGGCGGCCCGTAACCGCGACTACGCCCAGCCGGAGCTGGGGCTGGCGCTGCGGGCCACGGTCGGCCGGGTCGGTGCCCCGCTGCTGCGGCTGGTGCTGCTCGGTGACTCCTCGGCGCTCGGCGTCGGGGTGGCCCGCTTCGACGAGACGGTCGGCGGTCAGCTCGCCCACCTGCTGACCGAGGGGCCGACCGGACGTCGGGTGCACCTGTCCAGCGTGGGGGTGTCCGGGTCCCGCTCCACCGACCTGTCCACCCAGGTGGCCCGGGCGCTGCTGGGTGACCGGCCGGACGTCGCGGTGGTGCTGATCGGGGCGAACGACGCCACGGCGATGAGCCGGCCGGCGGAGGCGGCGGCGTACCTCGCCTCGGCGGTGCGCCGGCTGCGGGAGGCCCGGGTCGAGGTCGTCGTCGGCACCTGCCCGGACCTGGGCGCGGTGCGCGCGGTGGCCCCGCCGCTGCGGCAGGTGATCGGCTGGTCGGGCCGGCGGGTCGCGCGGGCGCAGACCGCCGCCGTGCTGGAGGCCGGCGGCACGGTCGTCGACCTGGGTACGGAGACCGGCCCGGTGTTCCGGGCCGACGCCGGGACGCTCTGCCACGACGGCTTCCACCCGTCCGCCGACGGGTACCGGGTCTGGGCGCACGCCCTGTTGCCGGCGGTCGTCGCCGCCGCGAACGTCGCCTCCCGGCACTGACCGGCGTCGATCCCGTCCCGTCGGCTGCGACGTGTCGCGGCCGGCGGGCGGGTCCGGCCGGGCCGGCACGGGTGACATTTCCCGCTGGTCGGCGTCCTTCCGCGCCAAGTTACCGTCAAGTTAACGTTGGTTCATGCCGATTGAGTCGTCCCGCGACGCCGTCATCGTCGCCACCGCCCGGTCCCCCATCGGCCGCGCGTTCAAGGGTTCGCTGCGCGAGGTCCGCCCGGACGACCTCGCCGCCACCATCGTCGGGGCCGCGCTGGACAAGGTTCCCGGGCTCGACCCGACCACCATCGACGACCTCTACCTCGGGTGCGGGCTGCCCGGCGGCGAGCAGGGCTTCAACATGGCCAGGGTGGTCGCCACCCTGATGGGCCTGGACGGGCTGCCCGGAGCCACGCTGACCCGATACTGCGCGTCGTCGTTGCAGACCACCCGGATGGCGATGCACGCGATCCGGGCCGGGGAGGGCGACGTCTTCGTCTCCGCCGGGGTCGAGATGGTGTCCCGGTACGCCCGGGGCAACTCCGACACCCTGCCACCCGAGGCGCAGGCCCTGGTCGGCGGCGGTTGGGAGAACCCGCGCTTCGCCGAGGCGCGGCAGCGGTCGGCGGCCCGCGCGCAGGGCGACGCCGAGGTGTGGACCGACCCGCGCGAGGCCGGGCAGCTCCCCGACATCTACCTCGCCATGGGGCAGACGGCGGAGAACCTGGCCCAGGTGTACGACGTCACCCGGGAGGAGATGGACGCGTTCGGCGTCCGCAGCCAGAACCTCGCCGAGAAGGCCATCGCCGACGGCTTCTGGGCCCGGGAGATCACCCCGGTCACCACCCCGGACGGCAGCGTGGTCGACACCGACGACGGGCCGCGTGCCGGGGTCACCCCGGAGGCGGTGGCCGGGCTGAAGCCGGTCTTCCGCCCGGACGGCCGGATCACCGCCGGCAACTGCTGCCCGCTCAACGACGGGGCCGCCGCCGTGGTGGTGATGAGCGCCCAGCGGGCCGACGAGCTGGGGTTGACCCCGCTGGCCCGGATCGTCTCCACCGGCGTCACCGCCCTGTCGCCGGAGATCATGGGCCTCGGCCCGGTCGAGGCGTCCCGGCAGGCGCTGCGCCGGGCCGGGAAGACCGTCGACGACGTCGACCTGGTCGAGATCAACGAGGCGTTCGCCGCCCAGGTGATCCCGTCGTACCGGCAGCTCGGCATCCCGCAGGACAAGGTCAACGTGATGGGCGGGGCGATCGCCGTCGGCCACCCGTTCGGGATGACCGGCGCCCGGATCACCGGCACCCTGCTCAACGCCCTGCAGTGGCACGACGCGACGATCGGCCTGGAGACCATGTGCGTCGGTGGCGGTCAGGGCATGGCGATGGTGCTCGAACGGCTCAGCTGAGCCCTACAGCGCGCCGCGGGTCGCCGCCACCAGGGCGGCGGCCCCGGCCCGCACCGCCTCCGGCGGACCGGCCGCGACCAGGTCCGCCGCGACCACCCGGAGCTGGTCGGGCAGCGCCATCGGATGCGCCAGCCGGGGTACGTCCCGCCGTGGCCCGCCCTCCGCGTCGGCCGCCAGGTCGGCGACCTCCTGCACCAGCTTGTGCACCAGGTCGGCCCGGGACACGTTGCCGCCCGCGGCGACCGCCGCCCACCGCGGCTGCTGCCAGTGGCCCACCTGACGGACCAGCGACGTCACCGCCCGGTCCAACTCCGCGGCGCTCATCGTCGGCGAGTCTACGCACCACCGGCCGCCCCCGGGCCGGCCGCGCAGACGACGACGCCCGCCACCGCAGGGTCGCGGTGGCGGGCGTCGGGTGCGACAACCGTCAGTCGTCGCCCTGGAAGTAGCTGATCAGGCGCAGCATCTCCAGGTAGAGCCAGACCAGGCTCACCACGATGCCGAACGCGGCGGTCCAGGAGTAACGGGCCGGCAGCCCCATCCGGACGCCGTCCTCGACCTCCTTGAAGCTGAGCACGAAGCTCAGCGAGGCGACCACGATGCAGACCAGGCTGAACCCGATGGCCAGCGGGCTGCCGTCGCGCAGGCCGGTGTTCACGCCGAACAGCGCGAGCACCAGGTTGATCAGCATGACGGCGAACAGGCCGGCCATCACGGCGATCATGCCCTTGACGAACTTGGGGGTGGCCCGGATGACGCGCGCCTTGTAGAGCATGGTCATCACGAAGAAGACGCCGAAGGTGGCGACCACGGCCTGGAGCACGATGCCCTGGTAGGCCGTCTCGTAGACCTTGCTGACCAGGCCGACGAACGCGCCCTCGACGATCGCGTACGCGACGACCAGGGCCGGGTTGGCGACCCGGGAGAACGAGATGATCAGGCCGAGGACCAGGCCGACCATCGCGGCGCCGATCCAGGCGACGCCGAGCACCGAATCCGGCACCACGATCCAGGCGGCGGCGGCGGAGACGCCGAGGATGGCCAGGAGCGCGACGGTCTTGACGACGACGTCGTCGACGGTCATCGTGCCGGACACCGTCGGGGCGACCGGGGAGCCCGGCTGGCCCGGGTACTGCTGCGGAATGCCGGGCTGTCCGTAACCGTACGGCCCGGGCTGGGCGTACCCGGCGGAACGCTCCCGCTCGGCCGCCTGGCCGAGCCGGGCGAGCACCGGGTTCGAGGTCTTCACTGTCTCAGGCCTCCCTCAGGGGGTCAGTCGCACGCAAACGTGCTCTTCCAGGGTAAACGGCGGGGCACGACCGCCGCCGGTCGGGAGGCTGTGGGAAAGCTGAGAGTGTGGTGCCCGGGGCGGGTCTCGAACCCGCACGCCTTGCGGCAGCCGCTTTTAAGGCGGCCGTGTCTGCCGTTCCACCACCCGGGCAGGGGCGCGTCACGTCGATGCGCGACGGTGCAGTCTCACGGTAGCCGTTCCGCGGCGCCCCGGCGTCCCCCGTCGACCCGCGCCGGCGGGTTACCGCCGGTCGCCCCCACCCGGGAGCGGGCGGGGGCGACCGGCGCGTCGGTGCGGCGGTCAGGCCGCCCTGCTGGTGATCGGGATCGGCTGCGACGCCTCGGCGAACTCCTCGCGCGGGTCGTGCAGCTGGCCGAGCGCGACCACCTCACGCTTGAGGAAGAAGGCCAGCGACCAGTCCACCACGACCCGGACCTTGCGGTTGAACGACGGGATCCGGCTCATGTGGTACGTCCGGTGCATGAACCACGCCGGCCAGCCCGTCATCTTGATGCCGTACACCTGGGCGACGCCCTTGTGCAGACCGAGGCTGGCCACACTGCCGGCGTGCTTGTGCTTGTAGTCGACAGGCTCCCGGCCCCGCACCACCAGCGCGATGTTGTCGGCCATCCGGGCGGCCTGCCGCACCGCGTGCTGGGCGCTCGGCGAGCAGTAGTTGCCCGGTTCCTTGGTGAGGTCCGGGACGGCCGCGCAGTCGCCGGCGCTCCACGCCCCCTCGACCACCCGGTCGCCGTCGACCACCTGGAGGGTGGGCAGGCAGGTGACCCGCCGCCGCTCGTCGCGGGGAAAGTCGGTGCGGTCCAGCATCGGCGACGGCTTCACCCCGGCCGTCCAGACGATGGTGTCGGAGCGGAAGCTGTCGCCGTCGGAGAGCTTCACCACACCGTCGACGCAGGACTCCAGCCGGGTGTCCAGCCGGATGTCCATGTTCCGCTTGAGCAACTGCTGCACCGTGTACGCGCCCATGTCCCGGTCGACCTCGGGCAGCACCCGCTGGGTCGCCTCGACCAGCACCCAGCGCATGTCGTCGGGCTCCAGCTCCGGGTAGTAGCGCAGCGCGTCCCGGGCCATGTCCTCCATCTCGGCCAACGCCTCGATGCCGGCGTAGCCGCCACCGACGAAGGTGAAGGTCAGCGCGGAGCGACGGACCTCGGGGTCCGGCGTGGCGGCGGCCACGTCGAGCCGGTCCAGCACGTGGTTGCGCAGGTAGATGGCCTCGCCGATGGTCTTGAAGCCGATCCCGTGCTCGTGCAGCCCGGGGATCGGCAGGGTGCGGGACACCGAGCCGGGAGCGACGACCACGTGGTCGTAGGGGATCTCCCGGGTCGGGCCGGAGATCGGCTGCACCACGGCGGTCTTGCGGCTGTGGTCGATCCGGGTCACCGCGCCCGCGACGACCTTGCACTTGCGCAACTCCCGCCGCAGCGGCACCACGGAGTGCCGGGGCGAGATGTTGCCGGCCGCCGCCTCGGGCAGGAACGGCTGGTACGTCATGTGCGGCTGCGGGTCGACCACGACGACCTCGGCCTCACGGGAGCTCAGCTTCTTGGACAGGCGCAGAGCGGCGTACAGGCCCACGTGCCCGGCACCCACGACAAGGATCCGCTTCGGATTCACGTATCCATCTTTCCCCGGGCGGCTGCGGTAATACCCCTCGAGACCCCCATCTGTGACGGAGCACAACACCTGTGAGCTGCGCAACGTCGCGCTATCTGCGGCGCAGCAGCCAGCCCAGCAACCCGGTCAGACCCACCGCCACCAGCAGTCCCACCACCGTGGCGGTCTGGAAACCGTCATCCGGGCCGAGTTGCCCCGAGCGGGTCAGCAGCACCCCGATCACCGCCGACGCCAGCACCACCGCGCCGGCCCGGATGAGCCAGCGCAGCACGACGTCCGGGTCGATCGCCCCGTCGTAGGGCAGCACGGCCAGCAGGGCGCAGAGCGTGTGTCCGAGGTAGAGCAGGGTCGCGACCGCCAACAACCGCCACAACGTGATCGGCCGGTCGTACCCGGCCGAGGCGAACACCCAACCGCCGACCGTGACCAGCGCGGCGAAGGTCGGCCAGATCCGGCGCGGGGCCACCGCCGGCAGCACCGCCACCACCGTCAGCGCGAGCAGCGACCGGGCCTGGAACAGCTCCACCGGGTACGCCAGCAGCAGCCCGGCCAGCACCACCAGGAAGGCGAGCCCGCGCACCAGCAACGGCAGCAGGGCCACCCGGCGTACCGCCGTGCGTGCCGCCCGGATCCGCTCCCGGGCCGCGTCCACCGGGCTCACCGGCCACCCACCCGGGGTGCGGTCGCCAGCCGGGCGACGTCCCGCAGCACCTGGTCCAGGCTGCCCGCGCCCGCCCAGCCCACCACCGGCACGCCGTGCTCCCGCAGTTGCGTGATCATCGTGTCCCGGTCCAGCCGCCACAGCCGGTACGCCACCGGCGCCCAGCCCCGCTCACCGGGCGGGGCGAGATCGGTCGGCAGGGTGTCCACCGCCACCACGAACCGGCCGCCCCGGGCCAGCCGGGCCAGCATCTGCGCGGACCGCTCGTCGAGCAGCGGGGTCAGCACCACCACCAGCGCGTCGGCAGAGAGCACCTGCGGGCCGAAGACCTGGTCGTACGGCTCGTGCGGGGAGGACTCGGCGTGCACGTCGAGCAGCCACTCCAGGACGGTCAGGTACTGCCGGCGGCCGGTGGCGGGGCGCAGCCGACGGGCCGCCGGGCCGTACTCCAGCAGGGCCACCCGGTCACCCCGGTGCAGGTAGTGCTCGGCGATCGCGGCGGCGGCCCGGACCGTGGTGTCCAACACGGACGCCGCCCCGGCCACCCCGCCGGAACGCCCCGCCTCGGCCAGCACGTCGAGCAGCACGACCACCTCGGCGTCCCGGTCGGACAGGGTCGACGCCACGTGCAGTTGCCGGGTGCGCAGCGACACCCGCCAGTCGATGCGGCGCAGCCGGTCCCCCGGCCCGAAGACGCGTACCCCGGCCAGTTCGCCGCCCTCCCCCGGCCGCCGCGAGTGATGCGCGCCGACCAGCCCGGCGGCCCGGGGCATCGCCTCCACCGCCTCGAACGGTTCGGTCTTCGGGTACACCCGCATCCGCACCGGCTCGGTGAGCACCGCGCGGGAGACCAGCAGCCCGTCGGCGGCGGCGGCGCGGGCACCGGCCGGCCCGATCGGGTGCCGCCCCCAGCGCAGCGCGGTGCCGGTCAGCTCCAGGTCGACGGCGGTGCCGCTGGACAGCGCGGTGACGAACGGGCGGTCGGCCCCACCGGCGCGGCTGACGTCCAACCCGATCCCGCCGAAGTCGGCCCGGCGTACCGACAGCCACGGCGAGACCCGGGTCCGGACCACCACCACGTCGTACGGCACCGTGTCCGGGTTGCCCACCACCACCGCGCCGGCCAGGTCGCCCCCCTCGACCAGCTGGGCGTCCCCGGCGGTGATCTCCAACTGCGGGGCGGCGGTGGGCCGGCGGCGCAGCGCGTACGCGGTGCCGAGCGCGAACGGGGTGGCCAGCACGACCAGGTCGACCCGGCCGAGCAGCACCGCGGCGATCAGCAGCAGCCCGGTGAGCAGCACCGCCCGGCCGAGCGCCCAGGTGGGCGACCAGCCCGCCGCCGGCTCCTGACGGTCAGGCACGACGATCAGCGCCCGGCCCGGCCGGCCGCGTAGCTGGGCAGCGCGCCGCTGGCCGGCGCCGGGGTCTGCTCCAGCACCTCACCGACCACGAACGACGGGTCGACCCGACGCAGCCACATCTCCGGGCGCAGCGTGATCCGGTGCGCCAACGCGGGGGCCGCCACCTCCTTGACGTCCTCCGGCACCACGTAGTCGCGGCCGGCGAAGACGGCCCGGACCCGGGCCAGCAGCAGCAGCGCCAGCGAACCCCGGGGGGAGGCCCCGACCAGCACCGACGGGTGTTCCCGGGTGGCCGCGGTGAGGTCCACGATGTACTTGCCGACGGAGTCCTCCACCACGACGTCCTCCAGCGCGGCCTGCATGGCCCGCAGGGTGCCGGCGTCGACCACCGGCTCGATCTGCGCCTCCTCGCGGCGGCGGTCCATCCGGCGGCGCAGCACCTCCCACTCCTCGTCGCGCTGCGGGTAGCCGAACGACACCCGCAGCAGGAACCGGTCGAGCTGTGCCTCGGGCAGCGGGTACGTCCCCTCGTACTCGATGGGGTTGGCGGTGGCCAGGACGTGGAACGGCTCGTCGAGCCGGTAGGTGACGCCCTCGACGGAGACCTGCTTCTCCTGCATCGCCTCCAGCAGCGCCGACTGGGTCTTCGGCGGGGTCCGGTTGATCTCGTCGGCGAGCAGCAGGTTGGTGAAGAGCGGGCCGGCCCGGAAGGAGAAGTCGCCGCTGCGCTGGTCGTAGAGGAACGAGCCGGTGACGTCGGCGGGCAGCAGGTCCGGGGAGAACTGGAGCCGGCGGAAGTCCAGCCCGAGGGCCTGGGCGAAGGAGCGCGCGGTCAGCGTCTTGCCCAACCCCGGCAGGTCCTCCAGCAGCACGTGCCCGCCGGCCAGGATGCCGGCGAGCACCAGTTCCAGGGCCTCCCGCTTGCCGACCACGACCGTGCCGACCGCGTCCAGCACCGCCCGGGCCAGGTGGCCGACCTCCGTGGCGGGAATGCTGCGGTCCACGTCGTTCATCAGATCTTCTCCAGTTCGGCGACGATCGCCGCGAGGTCGCGCGGCGACGGGGGACGGCGGGAGGGGGTGTCGAGGAAACTCCATAGCGGCTCCCCGAGCAGGGCCCGGGCCCGGGGCGGGTCGGACTCCCGGGTCAGGCCGTGGCGTTGGCGCAGCCGCTCGTCGGCCAGCTCGCCGAGGCGGGGCAGGATGCGTTCGGTGAACCGTTCGGCGTTGTCCGAGGACCAGTCCAGCGGGCGTTCCCAGCCGTTGATGGCGGCCCGCAGCGCGTCCCGGGCCGCCCAGTTGTTGGTGCCCGGCTCCTCACCGGCGGGGGCGCGGGCCCCGCCCCGGGGTGGGGGCGGTGGGGCCAGCGCGGCGGTGACCCGGCGGACGGCGAGCACCGCCAGCACCCCGGCCACCACGATCCCGAGCGACAGTTGCAGGCCGACCGCGCGCAGCCCGACCACGACCACGGCGGTCACCCCGGCGGCGGTCAGCAGCAGCCTGAACACCTGCCGGGCGCGTCCGCCCCGGGCCCGGCCCGTACGGGCCGGCGGCTCCTCCTCGAAGGAGAACAGGTCGTCGAGGCCGGTCGACTCGCTCACCATGCCACCTCACCGGGTGCGCCGTGGCGGGCGGTCACGCCGGCACCTGCGGGTCGGCCAGGGCGGTGAGTTCACCGCGCAGCCGGCGCAGCGCCCCCCGGGCCTGGTCCCGCATCCGGGCGTCGACGGCCCGGGTGGCGTAGCGGGCCTCGCGGTAGACGTGGGCGAAGCCGTCCAGCACGTCGGCGCTGGCGATGGCGGGCACGCCGGCCGCCGGGTCGCCGCGCAGCAGCCGGGTGACCAGGTCTGTCGGGGTGTCCCCGGTGAGCCTCGGCACGCCGGCCTCGGTGGCGGCCTCCTCCAGCCGCACCCAGCAGGCGATGACTGCGGTACGCGGGTCGGTGTCGGCGTCGTCCAACTCCTCCAGGCCGGCGTCGAGCGCGGCCACCACCTCCCGCGCGGTGCCCTCGGCGGTACGTCGGGCCCGCGCCACCGGCACCGCCCGGGTGGTCCGCCGCAGCGCGCCGCGCAGCAGGGTGAAGGCCAGGTAGCCCAGGGCGGCCAGGATCGCCGTGGCGAGCAGCCCGATCGCCGCCGTGGCGATCCACTGCGGGACGCTCGGCCGGGTCTGCGCGGCCTCGGTACGCGGCTCGACCGGGATCGACCGGGCCGGCTCGGCGGAGGGGTATTCCGGTACGTAAGGGATGTTGTCGGCGGCCGGAGGGATGCGGCTGGCCCCGATCGACGAGTGCCCGGCGGCGAGCGCGGCGGCCAGCAGCAGCAGCGTCACCAGGGCGACGGGCCACCACCTGCGCAGTACGCCGAGGTCCATCGCCACCGTCCCACGCTGCTCAGTCCACCCCCGCGAGCTGTTTCGCCCGGGCGAACACATCGTCAAGCATCTGTGTGGTCAACCGCCCGGTGAAGGTGTTCTGCTGGCTGACGTGGTAGCAACCGAGCAGATCGGGAGCGGCCGACCCGGACCAGTGTGCCCCATGGCCGAAGACCGGTCGCGGGCTGGGCGGCCGGACGCCGTACACCTGGCGTAGCACCGGCCACCACGCCGCCCAGGCGAACGCGCCGAGCGCGACGACCACCCGCAGGGTGGGTCGGATCAACGCCACCTCCCGGTGCACCCACGGGGCGCAGGTGTCCCGCTCGGCCGGCGTGGGCTTGTTGTCCGGCGGGGCGCAACGCACGGCGGCGAAGATCCGGACGCCGGTGAGGGCGAGGCCGTCGTCGGCGGCGACGCTTGTCGGCTGGTTGGCCAGCCCCGCCCGGTGCAGGGCGGCGAAGAGCACGTCGCCGGAGCGGTCGCCGGTGAAGACCCGGCCGGTCCGGTTGCCGCCGTGCGCCGCGGGTGCGAGCCCGACGACGAGCAGCGCGGCGCGCGGGTCGCCCCAGCCGGGGATCGGGCGGCCCCAGTACGGCTCGTCGGCGTAGGCGCGGCGCTTCGTGACGGCGACGTCCTCGCGCCAGGCCACCAGCCGCGGGCAGGCGCGGCACACCGACTGGCGCGCCTCGAGCACCGGCACGGTGCGGGCGGACGCCGCG
>NZ_JBMDWU010000481.1:0-31603 GCF_048594385.1 Micromonospora sp.
GGGCCGGGCTGTCGCCCCGGGGGGGGCTCGCCGCCCGGCCGCCCCCCGGAGCCCCGGCGCCGCCGGGGGGGGGGGCCGGCGCGCCCGGGGCGCCGGGGGCGGGGCGGACGACGGGGGTTCGGCGTCCTCCGGAGGACCGGAATCGGGCAGTTGGAACAGGTACCGGACGAACCCCCCGCCCGACTCGTTGTCCTCCGCTCCGGGCCACTGCCCGGCGCAGTCCATGCCCACCACCTCACGGCCCGATCCGTCGGCCTCCTCCACCAGGGCCCAGAGGCTCACCGGGTAGCACCGGGTCACCTCGGGGCCGACCTGCCAGCGGGAGTACCAGCCGGGACGGGCCGGGACGATCTCCACGATCCTCTTCATGACGACCTACCCTTCCGCGTGCCTCGGAAGACCTCCGGTCGTCCCGATGGTCCGTCCCGCGCGGGTGAGCACCCCTCACCCCACGGGAGTGAAGCCGGGGCAGGTCTGAATGAAGCAGGGACGCAGGGCGTCACCGACGCCCGCCCGCGTCCCGTGCCCCCGGCTCAGCGGGTGTGCACCGGCACCTCGGGCGAGGAACTCTCCAACGGCACGGCGTGGGCCGGAACCAGACCGAGCTGCGTCGCCGGGCGGGGCAGCGCGGCGTCGAGCACCCAGTCGGCGCTCACCCGCGCCCGGTTGCCGGGCATCGCCAGCAGGTGGTAGCCCCGGGTGACCGCCTTGGCGGCCAGCCCCGACAGCGACAGCTTCAGCGGGTTCGCCGCCGCGTCCTTTCCTCCCAGGTCGACCACCCAGCCCAGGTCGTGGTGCTGGTACGGGCGACGCCTGCCGCGCCCGTAGGAGGCGGCGATGTTGTGCGCCGCGAGCTTGCCCTGCCGTTGCGCGTGCTGGGCGGTCATCGTGCAGAGCTGCCCGGGCCGGGTCAGGTCCGGCACGGCGGCGGCGTCGCCGCAGGCGTACACCTCGGGGAAGCCGGGGACGTTGAGGTACTCGTCGACCACCAGCCGGCCCTTCTCGGTACGCAGGCCCAACTCGGCCACGAACGGGTCGGGGCGTACCCCGACGCACCAGGCCAGCGTGCAGGTCGGGACGTACTCGCCGTCGGTGAGGTGCACCCCGTCGGCGGTGGCCTCGGCGACCGAGGTGCCCATCCGCACGTCGACCCCCCGACGGCGCAGCACCCGGTCGGCGGTCCGCGACATCCGCTCGTCCAGCTCCGGCAGCACCCGGGCGGCGACGTCCAGCAGCATCCACCGGGGCCGGACGGTCAGCCGGGGGCGTTGGGCGTGCAGCGCGTCGGTGAACAGTTGCCCGTGCGCGGCGACCTCGGTGCCGGTGTAGCCCGCGCCCACCACGACGAAGGTGGCCCGGGCCTGCTGCTCGGCCGGGTCCTGCGCCTGTTCGGCCAGCTCGATCTGGCGGACCACGTGGTCGTGCAGGTAGACCGCCTCGGGCAGGCCCCGGAAACCGTGGGCGTACTCGGTCACCCCGGGGATGGGCAGCAGCTTGTTGACGCTGCCGACGCAGAGCACCAGCCGGTCGTAGGCGAGCTGGCCCCGCTCCCCCTCCGGGTTGGTGAAACCGACCCAGCGGTGGCGCAGGTCGACCCGGTCGGCCTCGCCGACGACCACCCGGACCCCGGGCAGGGTGCCGGTCAGCGGGACCGAGATGCGGGTGGGTTCGACCACCCCGGCGGCCACCTCGGGCAACAGCGGCAGGTAGAGGAAGTAGTCGGTCGAGTTCAGCAGCACGATCTCGGCCCGTCCGCCGGCCAGCCGACGCAACGTCTTCGCCGCGTGGTAACCGGCGAAACCGGCGCCCACGATCACCACACGAGGTTTCGTCATGTCCGCTCCCTTCCCGGCGGTCAGCGCGACAAACGTGTCGGGTCGCCCCGGCACCGCCGGGGCGGCCGACGAGGGCGTCGCGGGCCATTTGATACATCAGTGACGGGCTCCCGACTGTAGTCACACCGCGTAGCCGACACCGTTGCTTTCGGCGTGCCTTCCGCCCACGCTGAGTTCCTGTTCGACCACCACCAATCGGAGGGACAGATGAGACTTCGCCGTGTCGTCGCCGTCGCACTGGCCGCCCTGGTGGCGGCCGTGGGGCTCGCGCCGACCGCACCCGCCGCGGCGGCCACCGCGGACCGCTGGGGTTTCGCCTACGTCGACAACCCCACCGTCACCAGCTGGACCGTGCTGGACACCACCCGGCAGTGGGGCACCTGGAAGGCCGCGTTCCCGGCCGCCTGGGCCACCGGCATCAAGCTCGCCCCGGGCCGGTTCCAGGTGCGCTTCCCGCAGATCGGCGCCGGTGCGCGCGGGGTGCCGCACGTGACCCCGGTCGACCGCGCCGGGCACTACTGCACCGTGGTGCGCTGGTTCCAGTCGGGCACCGACGAGATCGTCGACGTGCAGTGCTTCGCCCCCGGCGGCACCCGCGACGACAGCCGGTTCACCGTGCTGTGGACCGCCAGCTCCGGGGTGCTGCCGGCCGGCACCGCACACGCCTACGTCCAGGGCGGGGTCAGCGGCCTGGTCCAGTCGTACGTGTCGACCGGGGCCCCCGCCGCGCTGGCCCCGGTCGGCGTCGGACAGTGGTCGGTGAAGCTGCCCGGGGTCGGGCTGGCCGGGGTGCTGGCCGGCAACGTGCAGGCCACCGCCGTCCAGCCGAACGCCGGCCCGCGCCGGTGCACCGTCGCCCGCTGGGGCGCCTCCGGCACCGACGTGCTGGTCTACGTGTTCTGCTTCGACCAGGCCGGCGCGCCGGTGAACACCGACTTCACCCTCTCCTACCACCGGGGACGGTCGGTGGTCGGGTCGCTGGCCCCGCCGAAGTTCTTCGGTCACCTGGCCAGCGCGGCGGGCGGCCCCACCAACGACAACTCCCAGCTCGGGGTGGGCGTCAACACCATCGCGCCGCTCGCGCCGGTCGGCCGCTACCTGGTCACCTTCAAGCAGCTCGGGCAGAAGGAGACGCACGCCCAGGTCACCGCGCAGGGCACCGGGCCGAACTACTGCAACCTGACCCAGCCGTGGTCGTACGCGGTGGACGCCCCGGTGGACGTGATCTGCTTCGACAACACGGGCACTCCCGCGCCGAACCAGGTGCTGGTCGCCTTCACCTCCCGGATCTGAGCCGGGCGGCACCGCCCGCCGGTCGGCCCGGCGGGCGGTGCCGCGTGGACGGTCCGGACCGCCGTCCGGCGACCCGTCGGCACCGCCGGGCGACCATCCCGTACGCGGGACCCTCCGTGATCTCCACCGGTGGGTGCGGTCGGCTAGCGTTGTCGGACCGTCGCGTCCGACGGCCGAGACACGAGCGACACGAAGGTGAACCGATGGGTCCGAAGGCGAGCATCCGGGACGTCGCCGCCGCCGCGGGTGTCTCGGTGACCACCGTGTCCCACGTGTTGAACAACAAGTCCGGCACCCGGGTCAGCGCCCAGACCCGGGAGCGGGTCGAGACGGTCGCCCGTCAGCTCGGTTACGCGGCGAACGGGCTGGCCCGGGGGCTGCGGCTGCAACGGTCGTACGCCCTGGGGTTGCTCGGTGACGTCGTCGCGGCCACCGGCCAGGCCGGGCGGCTCGTCCTGGGCGCGCAGGAGACCGCGTCGGCGCGCGGATGGGTGCTGCTGCTCACCACCGGCCGTGACCCCGAGGTGGAACGGCGGGAGATCCGGGCCCTGGCGCGGCACCGGGTCGACGGCGTGCTCTACGCGACCATGGACCACCGGGTGGTGCGGGTCCCCGACGAGCTGCGCCCGATGCCGGTGGTGCTGCTCAACGCCCGCAGCGCCGACGCCACGCTCCCCTCGGTGGTGCCGGACGAGCGTGGCGGCGCCGCCACGGCGGTACGGGAGCTGCTCGCCCACGGGCACCGGCGGATCGGTTTCGTCACCACCGTCGACGACGTCCCCGCCGCCCGGGGTCGGCTGCTCGGCTACCGGGAGGCGCTGTGGGCGGCCGGGGTGCCGTACCGGCCGGAACTGGTGCGCGCCGACGTCGGCGACCCCGCCGGTGGGCACCGTGCGGCCCGCGCCCTGCTCGGTTCGGCCGACCGGCCGACGGCGCTGTTCTGTTTCACCGACGCGATGGCGATGGGTGTCTACCGGGCGGCGGCCGAACTCGGCCTGCGGGTCCCGCAGGAGCTCTCGGTGGTCGGCTGCGCCAACCAGGAGGTCATCGCCGACGGGCTGTTCCCCGCCCTGACCAGTGTGGCGTTGCCGCACCACGGGATGGGCACCTGGGCGGTCGAGACCATGGTGGAGCTGCTCGACCGGCCGAAGGGCGCCCGCCGTCGGGTGGCCCGGCACGTCGCCCTGCCGTGTCCGCTGGTGCGTCGGGCGTCGGTCGCCGCCGCACCGCACTGATCAGCGCAGGGACGGCGGCCCGGTCGGCGGCATCGGCACCTGGAGGTAGGTGGCGCCGCGCAGGTCCAGCCACGCCCGGTCGGGGGCCCGGACCAGCCGCAGCATCACCTCGGCGCAGGCCGGGCAGCGACCCACCAGCCCGGGGGCGTGGGCGTAGACGCGCAGGCCGGCCATCGGGCCGACCATGCCGCAGGACGCGCACCGCCCGGTCGCCCCGCTCAGGTCCACGGCGAACAGCTCGCGCAGTGGCCCGTCGAGCATGTTGCCGTCCAGGTAGGACATCTCGGTCATTGGAACTCCTCGCCGGTCAGCCGGTGGGCCCGAACCGTTCGGTGCGGACCCGCCGGGTCGGGTGGCCCAGCCCCACCAGCAGGTCCGCGACGGTCTCCACGAAGCCGGTCGGGCCGCAGACGTAACAGAGCGGCTCCAGGTCCGCCGGCCAGCCGTGGGTGTTCACGTCGGCCAGCCCGATCCGGTGCGGCTCGCCCCGCCAGCCGTCGGGGGCCTCGCGGGTGTAGACGTAGCTGACGTCGAGGCCGAGGTCGTCGCGGGCGCGGGTGCGCAGCTCGTCGGCGTAGATCACGTCCGCCGGGGTGCGGACCGAGTAGATCAGCCGGAACGGCGCACGGTTGCCGGCCGCCCGGCGGGCCCGCACCATCGCCATCAGCGGCACCACCCCGGAGCCGCCGGCGACCAGCAGCACCGGCGCGGTCTGCTCGGGTCGCCAGACGAACCAGCCGCCGACCGGGCCGCGCACCTCCACCGGGTCCCCCTCGGCCCAGGTGTCGGTCAGGTACGGCGACACCTCGCCGTCGGGCACCCGCTGCACGGTCAGCGCGATCCGGTCGCCGTCGGCCGGCCCGGCAAGCGAGTACGAGCGGGCCGCCTGGTAGCCGTCGGGGGCGGTGAGCCGGACGTCGACGTGCTGCCCCGGCAGGTGTCCCGGCCAGTCGGGCACGGACAGCACGAGGGTCTGCGCGGTGGGCGTCTCGACCCGGCGCTGCGCCAGCCGGGCCACCCGCCAGCCCAGCGGCGTCGCCGGCCGGCCACCCGCCGCGGTCACCTCAGTCGCCCTGGTAGCGCTGCTCGCGCCACGGGTCGCCGTAGTCGTGGTAGCCGGCGGTCTCCCAGAAACCGGGTTCGTCCTCGACGGTCAGCCGCAGGCCGCGTACCCACTTGGCGGACTTCCAGAAGTAGAGGTGCGGCACCAGCAGCCGGGCCGGGCCGCCGTGTTCGGCGGGCAACGGTTCGCCGTCGTAGCCGTGCACCACCCAGGCCTGCCCGTCGCGCAGGTCGTCCAGCGGCAGGTTGGTGGTGTAGCCGCCGTACGAGTGGGCCTGGGCGTAGTCGGCGGCGGTGTCCACGCCGTCGAGCAGCACGTCCAGCGAGACACCCTGCCAGCTGGTGCCGAACATCGACCACCGGGTGACGCAGTGGATGTCCACCGTGGGGGTCTCCTGGGTCAGTTCCATCAGCTCTGCCCAGGACCAGCGGACCTCGTCGCCGGTCTCGGTGCTGAGGACGAACTCCCACCGGTCCAGCGGGACCCGGGGGGTCGGCCCGGCGGACAGCACCGGGAAGTCCTCGGTCAGGTACTGCCCCGGCGGCAGGGCCGGGTCGCTCGTCCGACGGCGGCCCTGGAAGCCCGGTGACACGATTCCCACCCGTCAGTCCTACCACCGCAGGGGGCGTGGGCGGGAGGGTTCCGGCGGACCGGGCCGCGACCGGCGGCGGCCCCGTCGCCCGACGCCGCCGGTCGCGTACGGTCAGTGCTTGTCGACGACCACCTCGGCGTCACCGGGCTCCCGGTCGCGGGTGGCCCGCAGGCTGGTGAGGGTGACCACGACCAGGACGCCGATGATGACCCCGAGCGAGGCGAGCGTGGGGATCTCCGGCACGCCCGGCCAGATGCCGTGCGCCCAGTGCAGGCCGAGCTTGACGCCGATGAAGGCCAGGATGATCGCCAGACCGTAGCTGAGGTGCACCAGGCGGCTGAGCGCGGCGTGCAGCACGAAGTAGAGCGCCCGCAGCCCGAGCAGGGCGAAGGCGTTGGTGGCGAAGACGAGGTAGGGGTCCTCGGTGATGCCGTAGACGGCGGGCACCGAGTCGACCGCGAAGACGATGTCGGTGGCGAGCACCGCGACCACCACCAGGGCGAACGGGGTGAGCGCCCGCCGGCCGTGCTGCCGGATCGTCATCCGGGTGCCGTGGTACTCCTCGACCACCGGCATGAACCGGCGCAGCAGCCGCACCGACCGCATCTTGTTGATGTCCACCTCCTGCTCGTGCCCGGAGAGGGCGTCGCGCAGCAGCTTGACGGCGGTGGCGATGAGGATGATGGCGAAGATCAGGAACGCGAAGTCGAGGGTCTGCAACGCCGCCGCGCCGAGGGCGATGAAGACCGCGCGGAGCACCAGCGCGCCGGCGATGCCGTAGAGCAGCACCCGCTGGGCGAGCACGGCCGGTACCGCGAAGGCGGCCAGCAGCAGCATGAACACGAAGAGGTTGTCGACCGACAGCGACTTCTCGACCAGGTAGCCGGTCAGGTACTCGACGCCCTGCTGGGAGCCGAAGCGGTACCAGACCCAGCCGCCGAAGGCCAACGGCAGCGCGATGTAGAACGCCGACCAGCCCAGCGCCTCCCGGATCGACACCTCGTGCGGGCGTCGGGTGACCAGGAAGTCGAGGACCAGCAGGGCGAGCACGCCGACGATGGTCACCGCCCACAGGGTGGGGGTGCCGACCGACGACAACCCACCGGCAGCAAAGTACGACAGATCGGTCATGGAGCCTCCTCGAACACCGTGCCATGTTCGAGGTCTCCTTCACCCACGTTCGCCGTGGGCAACCACCCGAGGCGCACCCGGGGCGCGCCGTACTGACCGGAATGGTTCGTGGGAAGTACTCCCCTCGTGCGGACCAGGTTAGGCCAGGTCCGGACGACTCGCCAAGTCAGGGCGGACTCCCGTTCCGGGCGTGGTTGCCCTGGTCAACGGCTGGGTGCCCCGACCCGCCGCCCCCATGCCCGGCCGGTTGGGTCAGGCCCGGCGCCCGGTGGCCATGCCGGGGGCGAGCGCGGGCTCCACCAGGTCGCGGTAGTCGCGGGGCAGCCGGGTCACCAGACCGTCGAACTCGCCGCCGCTGACCGCCTCGTGGACGGTGCCGAAGACCACCCGCACCACGTCCCGGGCGGCCGGCTCGTCCAGCTCGGCCCGCCGCGCCACCCGGGCGACGAACTCGGCCGCGCCGAACTGCTCGGCCGCCTCCGAGCCGGGGCCGGGACGCAGCGCCAGCCGCAACGGCGCGGGCAGCTGCGTCGCCAGGTCGAGCACCTCACCCCCGGTCAACCGTTCGGCGAGGGTCGACAGCGTCGCGTGGACCAGCACCACCGCCCGCTCCGGGTCGGTACGGACCCGCCGGGCCACCTGGTCGACGAAGGTGTCGTAGTTCATGCGGGGCTCCCTTCGACATGAGGCGGCCCGGTTACCCGCCGGGACGCCCCGGAAACGACGCCGCCCGCCCCGCTTTTCCGCGCCGGCTGCGCGTGACCGGCCGCCGGACGGGTAACCGCCGCCGATCGTGACCGGATCGAGGCGGCGAGGAGGCCCACCGATGGCCAGTCGGACCGAAGTCCTGCGGTACCTGTCCAGCCTGGACTACCCGGCGGCGAAGGACGCCGTGGTGCGTCAGGCCGAACGGGAGGGCGCACCGCCGGACGTGCTGCGGGCGTTGCGGGCGCTGCCGCCCGTGGACTACGCCAACGACGCGGAGGTGGCCCGCTCGGCCCGGATCGACCCCGCCCCCGAGGTCGACCCCACCCGGCGGGCGCAGCAGGCGAGGGAGAAACAGCACCAGCGGGTCGCACAGCACCTGCGGAGCATCTGACCCCGGACAGGCGGGCGCCCCGGGTCGCGAACCGCGACCTGGGGCGCACGCGTGCCTGTTCACCGGCGAACCGCCGGGCGGCCACCCGAACCGGGTGGGCATCGCTGCCACGATCATCGTAGGCCACGCCATCACCCGTACGGCTGATTTTGGAAATACTGTGGGCGAGCACACCACGGGCCGGGTCAACCGTGCAGGTCACCCCGCCGGTCCCGGGCCTTCAACCGGACGGTCGGCAGTTGCGGGGCGGGCAGCGGCGGGGCCGCGTCGTCGGTGACCCGCCCGAACCGCCGGCCGGCCATCCAGTCCGCCCGGGCGGTGGCCACCTCCTCGTGCGAGCGGCCGACGAAGTTCCACCACATGACCAGGGGCTCGTCGAACGGCTCGCCGCCGAACAGCATCAGCCGGCTACCCGGCTCGGCGGTCAACTCCACCCCGTCCCGCCCGGTGCCGAGGTAGAGCAGCGCGCCGGGCTCCAACGACACACCGTCCACCCGGGCCCGACCGGACATCGCCAGCAGCGCGTACTCGAAGCGGGGTCGCAGTCGCGGCGTCGCCGGGGCCGGGCCGTGCGCCGCCAGTTGCACGCCGAGCAGCGGGGTGTGCACCACCGCCGGGGACGCCTCGCCCGCCAGCTCGCCGACGAGCAGGGTGTGCTCCCAGTCGCCGGAGCGCCAGCGGGGCAGGTCGGCGTGGTGGGCGAAGCCGGCGGCACCGGCGCGCGCCGGGTCGGGCAGCGCCACCCACAGCTGCACCCCGTGCATCAGCGGCGGACGGGTGGCCGGGGACCGCTCGGAGTGGGCGATGCCGTGCCCGGAGGTCATCACGTTGAGCTGGCCGGGGCGGATCGGCTGGACGTTGCCGAGGCTGTCCCGGTGCACGATCTCGCCGTCGAGCAGCCAGGTCACCGTCTGCAGGCCGGTGTGCGGGTGCGGGGGCACCTCCATGCCGGGACGCTGCGCCACGTCGTCCGGGCCGAAGTGGTCGACGAAGCACCACGCCCCGACCATCCGGCGGGCCCGCTGCGGCAGCAGCCGGCGCACGGTGGTGTACCGGCCCAGCGGCACGTCGTGGCCGGGCAGCAGCACACTGCCCGGGTCCTCGGCGGCGACGCCGGGTGGTCGGGTCTGCGCCGGCAACGATTCGGTACGGTCCACCACCCGACTCTATGCCGGCCGGCCCGCCACCGGTCCGGCCCCGGACGGTTCAGTCCTCGACGACGGTGACCGTGTTCGCCCCGGCGACCAGGTCGAGGTAGAGCCGGTCGGGTGACCGGTCCCAGTTCGGCGAGCCCACCGTCGCGCCCCGGGCCAACCCGTCGCGCCGGTCGCCGTACCAGACGACGCTGCCCGCGCCGGAAGCGGCGCGGACCCGGACCGGGGGGCCGTCGGGCGCGTGGACGACGAACTGGTTGACCCCACCGGTCATCCGGACGGTGCGGGTGCCGGTGGTCGGCGGCAGCCGCAGGTCGATCCGGGCCGCGCCGCCGATCAGCTCCACCCCGGACAGCCGCGCGCCGGTGAGGTCGAGAACGTGGTCGCTGACCCCGCCGACCAGCCGCAGCCGCCAGGTCAGCCGCTCGTTGAGCGTCACGTCGACGACGCCCCGGCCGGGCCGGTCCCGGCGGGTCACCCGCAACTGCACCCGGTCGCCTGCGACCTCGGGCCGGGGGGTGAGTCCGGCGTCGGCCGGGCTGCTGATCCGGTACAGGTCGGCGCCGAGGTCGGCGGTGCGCAGCCGGAACGAGGTCACCCCGTCCAGCAGCTCGAAGGTGGCCCGGCGCAGCCCGTCGACCGGCGCGGTCAGGGTCCGCTCGGCGGCCTCGGCGGCACCCGCGCCGCCGGGATCGGCGGTCGCCGGCGCCGGGGGCGCGGCGCGGTCACCGGAGGAGACGATCCCCAGCCGCTCGGGGTTCGCCATGGTCACCACCACCGCGATCGCACCGAGCGCGACCACCAGCACCGCGGCGGCCGCCAGCAGCCGCGCGCCGCGGGGCCAGGGGGAGCGGTACTCCGGTTCCCCCGTCGCCTCGACCGGTTCCCCGGTCACCTCGATCACCGGCTCGAAGACCGGTCGCCGTTCCTCCGTCGTCGGACGGTGCTCCTGCCCCGGCTCCACCATCGCGCCTCCCCTGTCCCGGTCCCCGCACAGCAGTACGGCCCGGCCACCGCAACGGATCATTCCGGTCGGACCGGGACCGCGCGCCGGGCCCGGGGCGCCGTCAGTCGGTGTCGCGTCCCCAGAGTCCGCCCCGGTAGACGGTCCCCCGGTAGGGCGCGCCGTCGGCGACGTCCGGCTGCCCCGCGACGTCATTCCGGGGTGCGGCGTCGGCGGACCAGGCGTCGGTGGTCGGGGCGGCGGCGCGGGCGGCACGCGCCCGGCGGACCCGGCTCACCACGAACCAGCCGGCGGCGGCGACGCAGACCACGATGACGACCTTCTGGAACGACCCGACGTACTCCTCGACGACGTGCCAGTTGTCGCCGAGCAGGAACCCCGCCATCACGAAGGTGGTGTTCCAGATCAGGCTGCCCAGCGTGGTGTAGAGCAGGAACGTCATGATCGGCATCCGCTCCACCCCCGCCGGGATGGAGATCAGGCTGCGGAAGATGGGGATCATCCGGCCGAAGAACACCGCCTTGACGCCGTGCTTGAGGAACCACGCCTCGGTGCGGTCCACGTCGCTCAGCTTCACCAGCGGCAGGCGGGCCGCGATGGCCCGCATCCGGTCGCGTCCCAGCGCCGCGCCGATGCCGTAGAGCACCCACGCGCCGACCACGGACCCGAGGGTCGTCCAGAGGATCGCCGAGACCAGGCTGATCCGCCCCTGGGCGGCGGCGAAGCCGGCCAGCGGCAGGATCACCTCGCTGGGGATCGGCGGGAAGAGGTTCTCCAGCGCCACCGCCAGCCCCGCGCCGGGCCCGCCGAGCCGCTCCACCAGACCGGTGACGAACCCCACCGGCCCGTCCGAGGGGGGCTCGGCGGAGACGACCGTGCGGGGGCTGAGCGCCAGGGAGCGTGGGATCATCCGACAAAGTTACGAGCCGGACGACGAATCGACCACGCGCGGCGGCGACATCCGCCGGTACGCTGGGTCGGTGCCCGGACGACTGACCGAACTGTGGCGGTATCCGGTCAAGTCGATGCTGGGGGAAGCGCTGTCCGACGCCACGGTGGACGGTCGGGGCGTGGCCGGGGACCGCCGGCTCGCCGTGCTCGACCACGACACCGGCCGGGTGGGCAGCGCGAAGCGGCCCCGACGGTGGGCGGCCCTGCTCGGCGTCCGCGCCACCGGCGACGCCCCCGACCGGGTACGCCTCGCCCTCCCCGACGGCACCGTCCTCGACCATCCCGACGCCGGCCTGGACGCCGCACTGTCCCGGCTGCTCGGCCGGGACGTCACGCTGACCGACGCGGTGCCCGCCGACGCCCTGCTGGACCGGGCCGACCCGGACGCGGTGCTGGCCGAGGGGGCCGACGCGGACGTGCCGGTGACCGGCAACCCGCTCGGTGGCGTCGCCCCGCCGGGCAGCCTGGTCGACTTCGCGCCGGTGCACCTGCTCACCACGGCCAGCCTGGACGCGCTCGACCTGCCCCGGGAGGCGGTGCCGCGCTACCGGCCCAACCTGGTGGTCGCGACCGACGCCCGGGGTTTCGTGGAGAACGACTGGGTGGGTCGGGAACTGCGGATCGGCGCGGAGGTGGTGCTGCGGGTGCTCGCGCCGACCCCCCGTTGCGCGGTGCCCACCCTGGCCCACGGCCCGCTCCCCCGTGCCCCGCAGGCGCTGCGCCGGCCGGCGGAACGCAACCGGGTGGTCCCGCTGCCGGGCCTGGGGCCGCAGCCCTGTGTCGGGGCGTACGCGGTGGTGGTGCGGGGCGGCCGGGTGGCCGTCGGGGACCGGGTGGAGCCGGCCTGACCGCACGGGGTGCCCGGCCGCGCACGGACGGCCGGGCTCCGCCTCAGGGCAGGCGGCCGACCGCGCCGTACACGCTGACCTCGTCGACGGTGGGTCGGGGCTGCGGTTCGGCCTCGGCCCGCCACTGCGCCACCGAGGCGATGCCGGGGGCGACGAGGTCGAGGCCGTCGAAGAAGCGGGCGAACTCGTCCCGGCTGCGCAGGTTGATCATCCCGGGTGGGGTGCCGTTACGGTTGCCCGCCCGTGCCTCCTCGGCCACGGCGGGTGGCAGGTAGTCGTAGGTGGCGTGTGACGCGGCCAGGTAGCTGCCCGGCGGCAGCGCCGCGAGCAACCGGCCGACCACCCCGTACGGCTCCTCGGTCTCCGTCACGAAGTGCAGGATGGCCACCAGCATCAGGGCGACCGGCTGGTCCAGGTCGAGGGTGCGGCGTAGTTCGGGGTGGTGCAGGATCTTCTCGGGTTCCCGCAGGTCGGCGTCGATGTAGGCGGTGGCGCCTTCGGCCGAGCTGGTCAGCAGCGCCCGGGCGTGGGCCAGCACGATCGGGTCGTTGTCGACGTAGACCACCCGGGCCTGCGGGGTGATCGCCTGGGCCACGTCGTGGGTGTTGTCGGCCGTGGGGATGCCGGTGCCGATGTCCAGGAACTGCCGTACACCGGCCTCGCCGGCCAGGTAGGCGACCGCGCGTCGCAGGAATCGGCGGTTCTCCAGGGCGGCGGTACGCACGGTCGGGAAGGCCGCCGCCATCGCGTCGCCGGAGTCCCGGTCGGCCTGGAAGTTGTCCTTGCCACCCAGCCAGTAGTTGTAGCGGCGGGCCGGGTGGGCGACCGAGGTGTCGATCCGGTCACTGGGGTGCGGGGCGGCGCCCGTCGGGGCATCGGCGGTCACAGGGTCCTCCATGACTCCGCGCCATCCGGTCGTCGATGGCGTCCGTCCACTGTCTCCGGTCGATCATCGTAGTGGCCGCCCTGGTGGGGCCGGCGACCCGGTGCGGCCGTCACTGCGGGTACAGCTCGTCACGCAGTCGGGTGAGCACCTCGGGGGTCTGCTCCGGCGGGGTGGCCTCGACGCAGAGCCGCTCCATCGCGGCGGCGTAGTAGTCCAGGTCCTCCCGCTTGTCGAGGTAGAGGGCGCTGGTCAACTGCTCGATGTAGACGATGTCGGGCAGGTCGTCGTCGCCGAAGCGCAGGATGGTGAAGGCCCCGCCGGCGGCGGCGTGGCCACCGGCGTCGAACGGGATGATCTGCAGCCGGACGTGCGACGAGCGGGTCGCCTCGATCAGCGCGGTCAACTGCCCGTGCATCACCTGCGGGCCGCCGATCGGCCGGCGCAGGGCGGCCTCGTCGATCACCGCCCACAGCTGCGGCGGGTCGGCCCGGTCCAGCACCTGCTGGCGCTGGATGCGCAGCTCCACCCGCCGGTCGACCTCCTCGACGGCGGCGCCCCGGTGTCCGAGCAGGACCACCGACCGGGCGTACTCCGGGGTCTGGAGCAGGCCGGGCACGAACTGCACCTCGTAGCTGCGGATCAGCGCGGCAGCGGCCTCCAGGCCCAGGTAGGACTGGAACCAGCCGGGCAGGACGTCGCCGTAGCGGTGCCACCAGCCGGGGCTGTTGGCGTCGCGGGCCAGCTTGAGCAGCGCGTCGCGTTCCTGCACGTCGGTCACCCCGTAGAGGGTGAGCAGGTCGGCGACGTCGCGTTCCTTGAAGCCGACCCGGCCCAGTTCCATCCGACTGATCTTCGACTCCGAGGAGCGGATCTCCCAGCCTGCGCCCTCCCGCGTGACACCCTTGGCCTCCCGCAGCCGGCGCAACTGCGCGCCGAGCAGCATCCGCAACACCGTGGGGCCGGTGGCCGGTCCCCCCTCGGCGGCAACCATCGTCACGTGCCCCGCCCCTCCGCGCATGCCCCTGTATCCGATCGCGGTCCCTGGCCCCCGCCCGACCGACGAGTAAGCATGCCATGAACCGACGGTGAGGTGAACATCCTCCGGACGGATACGGTCCCGTGGGCGGGACCGGCCGGCGTCAGCCGATCAGATGGTCGAAGTCACCGTCGCGGGCACCGAGGACGAAGGCCGTTATCTCGTCCACCGTGTAGATCAGGGCGGGCCCCTCGGGATGACGCGAGTTGCGCACGGCGATGCCGGCCCCGCCGGGCAGTTCGGCCAACTCGACACAGTTGCCGCTGGGGTTGCTGCGGCGGCTCTTCTCCCACCTCAGCGGAGGCAACTGGGTGACAGGGACGCCGTTCTCAGGCTGCTGCATGGATGTCTTTCTGTCGGGGTGCGGAACCACTGTCGCGAGAGGACGTTGCGGTGTCGAAGGAGCGGTGCGACATCAGATCCGGCCGTGCTGCACGTGCATCTGCTATTGCATCTGCTTCGGACAGCGAGCATGATAACGCACGTGGACGGTACTTATCCGTTCACTTTGGGTTACCAGGCTCAGGGCTTCACCTGGGCAAACGACGACCCGGCGGGGCACGACGGCGCCGCCGCACGGGTCGTGCGCCGACACTGCGAGGGAGGACCCGTGCCGGATCCGTTGACCGTCGCGTCCGGCGTATCCGCGGCCGGAGCCCTGGTCTCGGTGTGGCAGCTACGCCGCCGGGCCCTGCAGGCCGAGGCGGAACTGGAGCAGCTACAGGCCGAACTGGCCGCGGAACGGCACGCCGCCAGCCACGACCCGCTCACCGGGCTGCCCAACCGACGGGCCTTCTACCGGCTGGCCGCCACGCTACTCACCGACGCCGGCGGGCAGCCCCTCATCGCGGTGGTCCTCGACCTCAACGACTTCAAGCAGGTCAACGACCGCTACGGGCACGCCGCCGGCGACCAGGTGCTGATCAGCGTCGCCCAACGGCTGGCCGCCTTCGCCGGCGACAACCTGGTCGCCCGGCTCGGCGGCGACGAGTTCGCCGGCCTACTGGCCAGCCCTTCGGTCGACCGGCGCTGGATCGACCACGCCACCCGGCGGCTCTGCGAGGCGATGGCCGCACCCATCCCGCTGGGCGCGTGCAGCGTCCGGGTCACCGCCTCGGTCGGGCTCGCCCCGGTCACCGGCCCCACCCAGCTCGCCGACGCGCTCTGCCGGGCCGACGCCGCGATGTACCGGGCGAAGGGCGTCACCAGCCGGCAGTCACCCCGGCAACTGCTCGACGCCGCCCGTCTCGCCGAGTGCTGAGCCGCCGCCCACGCCGGGGCGACCCCACCCGACGGCGGGCGGTGCCGGTGGTCAGCGCCAGCCGTAACCGGACCGCAGCGCCTGCCCGACCCGGTCGAAGCGCCCCCGGTCCAGCACCGCGCCCTCCCGGCGGATGCCGTCCTCGCGCATGGTGAGCACCCGGTCCAGCCGAACCCAGCTCGGACGGGACTCACGGTCCCACTCCCCCGGGCCCAGCGCCAGCCAGTGCCGCTGGCCGTCCCGCTCGCTCTGGCTGGACAGCATTAACCCGAACAGGGTGCGGCTGGACCGGCCGACCACCAGCACCGGACGGTCCTTGCCCTGCTTCGGGTCGTCCTCGTAGGGCACCCAGGTCCAGACGATCTCGCCCGGGTCGGCCTGACCGTCCGGCTCCGGGGCGTACGACAGCTCCCGCCGTTGCAGGGCGCTGACCTGACGCCGCCGGGCCAGCTGCGCCGGGATCGGACCGGGGGTGGCGCGCTGCGCGCCGGTCACCCGGCCGAGCCGGGACGCCACGTTCCTCAACAGACCTGCCACGGCGGGCAGCCTACCGCCAGCCGGGCCGGCTCACCCGTCGAGGTCACCGGCCCGGCGCAGCAGCACCGCCCGTTCCCGCACGTTGCGGCACAGCCTGGCGGCGACCTCCAGCTCGGCGCGCGCCTCGGCGGTCCGGCCGAGCCGGGCGAGCAGCTCACCACGGACGCTCGGCAGCAGGTGCGACCCGGCGAGGCGGCCGGTGGCGGCGACCTCGTCCACCACGGCCAGCGCCGGCTGCGGCCCGTCGGCCATCGCCACGGCCACGGCCCGGTTCAGCTCGACGACCGGCGACGGCGCCACCCGGCCGAGCGCCTCGTAGAGCAGCACCACCCGGGACCAGTCGGTCTCCGCCACCGACGGGGCACCGGCGTGGCAGGCGGCGATCGACGCCTGCAACCCGTACGGCCCGAGGCCGCGCCCCGCCGCCACGGCCCGGCGCAGTGCCGCCATCCCCCGGCGGATCGCCGACCGATCCCACCGCCGCCGGTCCTGGTCCGCCAGCAGCACCGCCTCGCCGTCGGCGTCGACCCGGGCCGGGAACCGCGCGGCGGTCAGCTCACACAGGGCGAGCAGGCCGTGCACCTCCGGCTCGGCGGGCAGCAGCGCGGCCAGCGTCCGGGCCAACCGGATCGCCTCGTACGCCAGGTCGGGGCGGAGCAGGTCGGTGCCGGCCGTCGCCGTCGACCCCTCGGTGAAGATCACATAGAGCACGCCCAGCACCGTGCCGAGGCGTTCCCGCCGCTGGGGTGGCTCCGGCAGGGCGAACGGCACCCGGGCGGCGGCGATCGTCTTCTTGGCCCGGGTGATCCGTGCCTGCACGGTCGGCACCGGCACCAGCAGCGCCCGCGCGATCTCCTCGCTGGACAGGCCGCCGACCACCCGCAGCGTCAACGCCAGCCGGGCCGGCGGCGGGAGCACGGGATGACAGGCCACGAACATCAACGCCAGCACGTCGTCGTCGACCCGGTCCGGGTCCCACGGCAGGTCCCCGTCCCCGGACCCGCCGGCCGGCCCGTCGAGCCGGCCGGCGAGCACCGCGTAGCGGTCGTCGAGCGCGGCCCGGCGGCGGAACGCGTCGACCGCCCGCCGCCGGGCGGCGATGAGCAGCCAGCCCACCGGGTTCGCCGGCACCCCGTCGCGCGCCCAACCGACCAGGGCCTGCGCCACCGCCTCCTGGGCGACGTCCTCGGCGAGCGCGAAGTCGCCGGTGTACCGGGCCAGCGCGCCGACGATCCGGGCCGACTCGATGCGCCAGAGCGCCTCGACGGCCCGCCGGGCCGACTCGGCGCCCGGCGGGCCGTCGGTGGGCACCGTGCTCAGAGCTGGCCGGTCCGCTCGCGCCACTCCCGCTCCCTGACGATGAACTCGTTGTCCTGCGGGAACTCGTCGATGCCGGGGACCCGGCGCACCTCGCACCTGCTGCCGGGCAGCGCCGGCATCCGCCGGGCCCACTCGACGGCCTCCTCCTTCGACGCCACGTCGAGCAGGTAGAAGCCGCCGAACAGCTCCTTCGTCTCGCCGTACGGGCCGTCGGTGACGACCGGGGTCTCCCCGCTGTAGTCGACCACCACGCCCTGCGCCGGGTCCTCCAGGCCCTCGGCGGCCACCAGCACGCCCGCGCGGATCAACTCGTCGTTGAACCGCCCCATCGTCTCCAGCATCTCCTCGAGGGGGATCTTCATCATCGTCGCCAGGGATTCGTCCGTGTTCCGCATGATCAGCATGTACTTGGCCATCGTCGCTCCTCGTCGTCGGGTCGCCGTTCGACCCGCTCACCCTCTGGTCGAACGGGGACCGGGCCGGATCGACACGACCGTCCGGTGAATTTTCGTCAGGCCGGTCGCCGGGCCAGCACCAGGGTGGTCCGCAGGTCGAGGGTGACGGTGCCGCCGAAGCCGTCGACGGCGGCCCCGATCGCCGCGAGGACCCGCTCCCGCTGCTGCGGTGGGCGGCGCAGCTGCGGCGAGAAGGTGCCGACGAGGCGCTGGTACCGCGCCGTGGTCAGCGGCACCGACCGGCGGAACGCCGACGACCGGACGTCGGTGAACAGCCCGCTGCCGGTGATGTCGGCGTGGAACCAGTCCTCCGGCTGGTCGTGGTGCGGCACCGGGTCGACCGACTCGAACGCCGCCCGGATCGCCGCCGACTGGGCCGGGTCGACGTAGTCGTACCGGTGGGCGAAGACGGCCAGGGTGCCGCCGGGGGCCAGCGCGTCGTGGGCCCGCCGGTTGCGGGTGGCCGGATCGAGCCAGTGCCAGGCCAACGCGCAGGCCAGCAGGGGCACCCCGGCCGTCGGCGGCGACCACTGCTCGAACCGGGCGACCACCACCTCGACGTCGGGGAACCGGGCGGCCAGCACCGCCGCCATCCGCGCGTCCGGCTCGACGCAGGTCACCCGCGCCGGGACGGTGCCGGCCGCCGCCGGACGCGGGTGGGACGGCCCGTCGGGGTGGGCGAGGTCACGCAGCAGCGCGGTGGCCAGGCCGGTGCCCGCGCCGACCTCGACCAGCCGGGCGGGGGGTCCACCGTGATAGGCGAGGATGGTGTCGGCGAGGGCGGCCGGATAGCCCGGTCGGATCTCGTCGTAGTCGTCCGCCACCTCACCGAAGAGCTCCACCATGATCGCCATCGTCGCACCGCCGCCGCACCGGCGGTGCCCCGTCGAGGGAGGCCCATGACCGAACTGCCCCGGGACCTGCCGGTGATCGAACGCACCGCCGTGCGGCTGGTGGTCCGCGACCGGGACGGCCTGATCCTGCTGTTCCACACCCGCGACCCGGAACACCCCCGGCTGGGCACCTGGTGGGAGCTGCCCGGCGGGGGCGTCGACCCCGGTGAGACGTACCCGCAGACCGCCCTGCGGGAACTGCGCGAGGAGACCGGCTTCGTGGTCACCGCCGCGCAGCTCGGCCCGCCGACCTGGCGACGGCGGGCCAGTTTCATCCACCGCCGGTTGCGCCACGTCCAGGACGAGGTGGTGCTGACCGTACGCCTCGACGCCGCCGCGCCGGACGTCGACGGCGCGGACCGCCTCGACTACGAGGTGGAGGACTACTTCGGGTTCCGCTGGTGGCCGGTCGAGGAGATCGTGACCAGCACCGCCCGGTTCTACCCGGGTCGGCTGCCCGCGCTGCTCACCGCGTTCCTGGCCGGCGAGCGGATCGACGAACCGTTCGAACTCTGGTCCTGACCGGGGTGCCACCGGCCCGCGCGGTGGGCACAGTGGAGGGCATGACGACGATCCCGTACGACCCGCTGACCCGGTACGCCGCCCGGCTGCACGCCGACCTCGGCGACCGGCACCACGTCGCCTCCCCGCTCGGGGCCTGGCTGCTGCTGGCGCTCGCCGCGCCGGCCGCCACCGGCGCGGTCCGGGACGAACTGGCCGAGGTGCTCGGTGTCGACGGCGAGACCGCGGCGGCGGCCGCCACCGCGCTGCTGGACCGGCCGCACCCGCTCGTGCCGTCGGCCACCGCCGTCTGGCACCGGGCCGGCACCGACCCCGACCGGCTGGCCGGCTGGTGGGACGGGCTGCCCCGGAGCACCGCCACCGGCGTGCTGCCCGACCGGGCGGGCCTGGACGCCTGGGCCCGTGAGCACACCCTCGGGCTGATCGACCGGTTCCCGCTGACCGTCTCCCCCCGGGTGCTGCTGGCGCTGGCGAGTGCCCTGGCCACCCGGATCTCCTGGGCCACCCCGTTCGACCTGGTGTCCGGCGCGGCGCTCGGCCCCGACGACCCGCGCGACGCGACCCGACCGGACGACGCACCCGCCCACCGGCCGGGCGCGGGGCGCGGGCCGGACCAGGGGCGGGGGCCGGACCAGGAGCACGGGCCGGGCGACGGCTGGGCGGGGCGGCTGGCCCGGGTGTTGCGCAGCCCGGAACACGGGCACCGGGCCTGGATCGCGGCGACCGGCCCGGCCGGCGACGTCGCCGTGCACGCCGCTGCGGCGGTGGAGCGCGACGGGGCCGGGCTGGTGGTGCTCTCGGTGCTCGCCGACCCGGCGGTCCCTGCGGCCGACGTGCTCGCCGCCGGCTACGCGCTGGCCGGTGCGGCGGTGGACGGCGAGCCGGCCCGCCGGTCGCTGTTCGACCTGCCGCTGGGCCCGGGTCCCCTCGGCACGCTGCGCGAGGAGCCGGTGCGCACCGCCGCCCGAGGCGGCCGGGAGGAACGCCACCGGGCGGTGCTGCCCTGCTGGTCGGCCCACGACGAGCACGACCTGACCGCCCCCGGGCTGGGGTTCGCGGCGGTGGGGCGGGCGCTGGGTGGGCTGCTCGGCGTCGACGTGGGCGTCGAGGCCCGGCAGGCGACGGTGGCGCACTACGGCCGGTACGGCTTCGAGGCCGCCGCCGTGACCGGGGCGTTCGCCCTGACCAGCCTCCCGCCGGAGGGCGTACGCCGCAGCGCCGAGTTGCGGTTCGGGCACCCGTACGCGGTGCTGGCGGTGGCCACCGACCACCGGGACGGCGAACCCGGGCCGTGGCACGGGCTGCCGGTCTTCTCCGCCTGGGTGGCCGAGCCCCGGGAACCGGCGGACACCGACCTCGTCGACCCGGTCGAGTCCTGGTGACCGGGGTCGACCGGCCCTGACCGGCGTCGCCGAGGTCGGCGGCGGCGACCAGGCCCGACCGCGACGTTCGTCCCCGAGGCGGCACCGTCCCCGGGGGACCCGCCGCGGTCGGGGGTCCCGCGCTCGCGCGGGCACGACGGGTGTCGCCGTGCCCGCGCGGGTGTTCAGCCGGCCACCGACGCCGGCTCCGGGCGGGCCTTCGCCCGCTCGGCGAGCCGCCGCTGCCGCTCCTGCGCCCCGATCAGGTCGTCGGGAAGCGAGTCGGGCACCTCGACGTCGAACCGGCGCAGCATCCGGATCGCGAACCCGCCGAGCGTGATCAGCACCAGGGCCAGCCCGAAGCAGACGTACGCGAAGCCGATGCCCCGACCCGGACCGGTGCCGATCACCGCGCCCACCGAACCGGCGAGCGCCCCGCCGTCGGCGAGCATCGGCTCGAACAACGCGGTCGCGCCCGGAGCGAGCAGCGCAAAGCCGATCGGCAGGGTCGACCAGGAGATCGTCTGGTTCAGGCTGAACACCCGGCCGTGGAACCGCTGCGGCACCTTCACCTGGACGATCGTGGCGTAGATCGACTGGGCGGTGGTCATCGCCATGGCCAGCCAGAACGCCCCGAAGGCGATCATGACGACGGAGGCGTCCAGGCCGATCAGCACACAGCCGACGGCGGTGCCCAGGTTGCCGATCAGCACCCCGATCATCCGCCGCTGCCGGGGCCCGCCCCACAGCGACATCAGCACCCCGCCGGCCACCGCGCCGATCGCCTCGGCCAGCGCCACCTGCGCCACCTGGGTGGCGGTGCCGAACGACAGCACCAGCGGGGTGGTGAGCACCAGCGCCGGGGCGAGGAAGACGTTGCCCAGCGCGAAGTAGCCGAGCATCAGCCGGAAGCCCTTGTGCCGCCACGAGTAGCGCAGGCCGTTGGCGATCGCCACCAGCAGCCGTTCCCGGGGCCGCCAACCGAGCAGGTCGGGGAAGCGGACCACGGCCAGCGTCAGCACCGCCACCAGGTAGCTCGCCACGTCGATCAGCAGGATGCCCTTCAGGCCGATCGCGGCGAGCAGACCGGCCGCGAAGACCGGCATCAGGAGCATCGCGAAACCGCTGGAGAGCTGGGTGATGCCCATCGCGTGCCCCAGGTAGCGCTTCGGCACCAACTGTGGCACCGCCGACTGGAAGGCGATCCGCTGGAACGACCCGGCCACCTGGCTCAACGCCACCAGCCCGTAGATGTGCCACAGGGCGAGGTTGTCGGTCCAGAGCAGGGCGGCCAGCACGAGCTGGATGGAGCCCGACACGCAGCTCGCGATCATCATGATCCGTCGCCGGCTGATCCGGTCGGTGAGCGCGCCGGCCACCGGGAGCATCAGCACCCCGCAGATCAGCGCCAACGCCCACAGCAGGCCCAGGTCGGCCACCGACCCGGTCCGGGTGAACAGCCAGATCGGCAGGGCGAACGCGGTCAACGCCGAGCCGGTGGTGGAGACGAGCTGCCCGGCGGTGACCGCGACGAAGCGGGCCATGCTCGGCTTCACCACCGCCGGGGCCGGCCGGTCGGCGTCGCCGACGCGCAGGTGGTCGGCGACCACCCAGCCGGCGTCCTCACCCCGGGCCGCCGGGCCGAGCGCCGTCACGTCCCCGGCCCGCACGGCCGGGTGCACCTGGGTGACGATCTCGGCCAGCTCGTCGGCCCGGTACTTGAGGAAGAAGTGCCCGGCCTGGTCGAGCACCACCAGGCCGAGGGTGTCGCTGAGGAACTGCCACTCCGCGTACCGCTCGGAGTGGTAGTCGGTCACCGGGTCCTCGGAGCCGACCACCGAGACGATCGGCGCACGCAGCTTCGCCGCGCCCCGGTCGAGCAGCCCGGTGAAGTACTCCTCCGACGCGCGGGAGTCGGCCCGCATGTTGCTGATGATCCGGTCGGCCTGCTCCGGGTCCAGCTCGTCGGTGTCCACCCCCATCGACTTGAGCCAGCTCGCGTAGTGCCGGTTGCTGCTCAACTGCTCCAGCCGGTTACGCAACGCCGCGAAGGCGCCCTTCGGCCGGGCGAACGGGAACATCGCCCCGATGTAGACGACCTCCAGCTCCCGCCCGGCCGCCTCCACCTTGCGGGCCACCTCGGCGATGATCGCGCTGCCGACCCCGCAGTGACCGTAGAGGGCCAGCGGACCCTCGATCCGCTCCACGATCTCGTCGGCCACCCGGCTGGTCAGCTCGTCGAACGGCAGGGCGTCCTCGGTCAGCCCGACGTCGTGGCCGGGGATGGCCAGCGACCACAGCGCGTGCCCGGCGGGCAGCGCATCGGCCAGCGGCTGGTAGACGATGGCGCTGCCGCCGCCGTACGGGACGCAGACGTAGCTGAGCACCCGCCTGCCGGCCGGGATCGGCTTGGTCAGCTCGTAGAGCAGCCGACGCGGGCCGGCCGCCTCGGCGTCACCGGTCATGAACGCGGCCAGCTCGCGGATGGTGCGCTGCTGGAACAGGTCCATCACGCCGACCGCCCGGCCGCCGTGCTCGGCCCGCCGGATCTTCGCCACCACCTGGGTGGCGAGCATCGAGTGCCCGCCCAGGTCGAAGAAGTCGTCGTCGATGCCGAGCGTCGGCACGCCCAGCACCTCCGACCAGATCCCGGCGAGCAACCGCTCGGTGTCGTCGCGCGGCTCCACCAGGGCCACCGACGCCTCGCGGGTGACCACCGGCGCGGGCAGCGCCCGGCGGTCGAGCTTGCCGTTCGGGGTCAGCGGCAACGCGTCCAGGGTGACGAACGCGGCCGGCACCATGTACTCCGGCAGGGTCTCCTTCAGCGCCGTCTTCAGCGCGGCGTGCTCGGCCGCGCCCACCAGGTAGGCGGTGAGCCGCTTGTCGCCGGGGCTGTCCTCGCGGACGATCACCGCCGCCTCGGCCACCCCGGGCTGCTCGCGCAGGGCGCTCTCGATCTCACCCAGCTCGATGCGCAGGCCGCGCAGCTTGACCTGGTGGTCGATCCGGCCCAGGAACTCGATCACTCCGGCCGGGTCCGCCCCCGTCGTCGTCCCCGCCGGGTCGGGCACCCAACGGGCCAGGTCACCGGTGCGGTACAGCCGGGCGCCCGGTTCACCGGAGAACGGGTCCGGCACGAAGCGTTCGGCGGTAAGCGCCGGCCGCAGGTGGTAGCCACGGGCCAACCCCACCCCGCCGATGTGCAGCTCACCGGCCACCCCGACCGGGCACTCCCGACCGGCCGGGTCGAGCACGTGCAGCCGCAGGTTGGCGATCGGCCCACCGATCGGCACGCCGGTCAGCCCGGCCAGCAGCGCCGGGTCGCAGTGCCAGGCGCTGACGTCGATCGCCGCCTCGGTCGGGCCGTACAGGTTGTGCAGTGCGCAGTGCGGCAGCCGGGCGGTGAAGTCGACCGCCGAGGCCAGCGGCAGCTCCTCGCCGGAGCAGATCACCCGCCGCAGCGCGGTGGCCGCCTCCACCCCCTCCTCGGCCAGGAACACCGTCAGCATCGACGGGACGAAGTGTGCGGTGGTGACCCGCTCGGCGACCAGCACGTCGCGCAGGTAGCCGGCGTCCTTGTGGCCGCCGGGCTTGGCCAGCACCAGCCGGGCGCCGACCCGCAGCGGCCAGAAGAACTCCCACACCGACACGTCGAAGCTGGCCGGGGTCTTCTGCAGCACCGCGTCGGCGGCGTCGAGCCGGTAGGTCTTCTGCATCCAGTCGAGCCGGTTGACGATGCCCCGGTGGGTGTTCGGCACCCCCTTCGGGCGACCCGTCGACCCCGACGTGTAGATCACGTACGCCAGGTGTTCCGGGCCGGCCAGCGGGGTCGGGTCGGTGGTGGGCTGGTCGGCCCAGACCGCCGGGTCGTCCAGGGCCAGCACCGTCGCCTCGACCGTCGGCAGGACGTCGCGCAGGCTCTCCTGCACGAGCACCACCGGTGCGGCGGCGTCGGTCAGCATGAAGGCCAACCGGTCGGCCGGGTACTCCGGGTCCAGCGGCAGGTACGCCCCACCGGCCTTGAGCACCCCGAGCAGGCCGGCGACCAGCTCCACGGAGCGTTCCGCGCAGACCCCGACCAGGGTCTCCGGGCCGACGCCGGCCGCCCGCAGCCGGTGCGCCACCCGGTTCGCCGCGGCGTTGAGCTGCGCGTACGTCGTCGAGACGCCCTCGATGGTGACCGCCACCGCGTCCGGGGTCGCCGCCGCCGCCGCCTCGATCGGGCCGTGCAGCGTCTCGGCGGCCGGGAAGTCGGCGCTGGTGTCGTTCCAGGACGCCAGCAGCGCCCGCTCCCCGGCGGGGAGCAGGTCCAGCGCCGACACCGCCACGTCCGGGGTGGCCACGACCGCGCGCAGCAGGGCACACCAGCGGTCGGCCATCCGGGTCACCGTGTCCCGGTCGAACAGGTCGGTGTTGAAGACCAGCTTGCCCCAGAGTCCGTCGACGGTCTCCACGGCGTGCAGCTCGAAGTCGAACCGGGTGGCCCGCAGCTCCATCGGGGTCCAGTCGAACGTCACGTCGGTGGCGTCGGAGACCTCGGTGAACCGGCCCATCTCGTAGTTCTGCAGCACGAACATCGCCTGGAACACCGGCGAGCGGCTGACGTCGCGGGGCAGGCCCAGTTCGTGGACCACCTTCGCGAACGGCACCTCGGCGTGCTCGAAGCCGTCCAGCACGCTGCGCCGGGTGCGTTCCAGCAGCTCGGTGAAGGTCGGGTCACCGGCCAGCTCGGCGCGCAACGGCAGCATGTTGATGAACATGCCGACGATGTTCTCCAGCTCCGGGGCGGACCGGCCGGCCACCGACGCGCCGACCGCGAAGTCCTCCTGGCCGGCGTGCCGGGCCAGGAAGACCTGGTAGGCGGCGAGCAGCGTCATGAACAGGGTGCCGCCGGACTCCCGGGTCAGCGCCGTCAGGCGTCCCGTCTCCGCCGGGTCGAGCCGGAACTCGACGAAGTCGCCCCGGTAGGTCTGGGTGGCCGGGCGGGGCCGGTCCAGCGGCAGCTCCAGCGGGGTGATCCCGGCCAGCCGGGACTTCCACCAGTCCAGGTGCGACCGGGCCGCCGCCCCGCCAAGCTCCTGCGCCTCCCAGACGGCGAAGTCGCCGTACTGCACCGGCAGGGTGGGCAGCTCGCCGCCCCGGTAGGCGGTGATCAGGTCGCGCAGCAGCACGTCGACCGACCAGCCGTCACCGACGATGTGGTGCTTGCTGAGGAACAGCACGTGGTCGTCGGCGGCCAGCCGGATCAGCAGCGCCCGCAGCAGCGGCCCGGCCGCCAGGTCGAACGGCGCGAGCGAGGCCGCCTCCACCAGCTCCTGCGCGGCCCGCTCGTCCGGGGCGTCGACCACGGTCAACGGCACCTCGACCGCGTCGGCGATCACCACGGTCGGCTTGCCGTCAGCGTCGGCGGGGAACCGGCTGCGCAGCGACTCGTGCCGGGCGGTCAGCGCGGTCAGGGCGGCGCGCAGCGCCGTGACGTCGAGCGGGCCGCGCACCCGCAACGGCACCGCGATGTGGTACGCCGCCTCGCCCGGAGCGAGCTGGTCCATGAACCAGACCCGCTCCTGGGCGTACGACAGCGGCACCTCGACGCCCTCGAGCCGCGGCGTGATGCGGGCGGCGGGGGTGGCCTGCCGTCGGCGCAACCGTTGGGCGATCAACGCCGCCCGGGCGGCCTCCCGGGAATCCTTCAGGTCCGTCATGCGGGGGTGTCCTTCTCCGCCGCCAGCAACGCGGCGACCTCGGTCTCGGAAAGGTCGTCCAGTTCGGCGGCGATCTGCGCCTCGATCTGGGCGGCCAGGTCGGCCACCACGGGGCTGCCGAACAGCGCCCGCATCGGCAGGTCGACGTCCACCTCGGCCCGGATCCGGGCCATCGCCCGCATGCCGCGCAACGAGTTGCCGCCGAGGGCGAAGAAGTCGTCGAGCGCGCCGACCTTCTCCACCTGGAGGATGTCGGCGTACACCTCGGCGACCAGGGTCTCGGCGTCGGTGCGGGGCGGGACGTAGCCGTCGCCGGCCACGGACTCCGGCGGTGCGGGCAGCGCGGCCCGGTCCAGCTTGCCGTTCGGGGTCAACGGCAACGCGTCGAGCCGGACGAACGCGGCCGGCACCAGGTGCGCCGGCAGCTCCCGGGCCAGCTCGACGGCGAGGTGCGCCTCCTCGGCGGTGCCGACGTGGTAACCGACCAGGGTCGGCTCCCCCGAGTCGGTGCGCACGGCCACCGCCGCCTGGTGCACCTCGGGGTGCTCCCGCATCGCCGCCTCGATCTCGCCCAGCTCGATGCGCATCCCCCGCACCTTCACCTGGTCGTCGCGGCGACCCAGGTAGTCCAGGGTGCCGTCGGCCCGCCACCGGGCCAGGTCACCGGTGCGGTACATCCGCTGCCCCGGCGGGCCGTACGGGCAGGGCAGGAACCGCTCGGCGGTCAGGCCGGGCCGGCCCAGGTAACCCCGGGCGAGCTGGTCACCGGCGACGTACAGCTCGCCGACCACCCCCGGCGGGACCGGCTGGAACGCGGCGTCGAGCAGGTACACCCGGCTGGTGGCGGTGGGCCGGCCGATCGACACCGGGCCGGCGGGCACCTGCTGCCCGGGGGCGAGCCGGGCGGCGACACAGCCGACGGTGGCCTCGGTGGGGCCGTACTCGTTGACCACCGCCACCTCCGGGTGCGTGGCTCGCCAGTCGGCGAGCTGCTCCCCGGTGAGCGCCTCGCCGCCGATCACCAGGTCGGTGGTGGGCGACAGCGCCTCCTCCAGCAGCGGCAGGTGGCTCGGGGTGACCTTGAGGAACGTCGGCCGTCCACCCACCCGGGCCGCCGGGGAGTCGATCCCGGCCAGCCGGACGGTGCCCCCGGCGGTGAGCGGGCCGAGCAGCCCGGTCACCGTCAGGTCGAACGAGACCGGCGAGTGCAGCAGGGCGGTGCCGGACAGCCCCGGGTAGGTGTCCCGGGCCCAGGCCAGGTACGCGACGATCGCCCGGTGCTCCACCACCACGCCCTTGGGGCGGCCGGTCGAGCCGGAGGTGTAGAGCACGTAGCCGGGGTGCTCCGGGCGCAACGGGGCGATCCGGTCGGCGTCGGTGAGGTCCGCGCCGTCGGCGTCGTCGGCGGGCCCGGCCGCACCGTCGACCAGCAGCGCGTCGCCCGGCACCAGGGTGGCGGTCTCCGCCACGGCCAGCACCAGCGCCGGCGCGGCGTCGGCGCGCAGGTAGCCGATCCGGCCCGCCGGATCGCCGGTGTCCACCGGCACGTCCGCGGCCCCCGCCTTGAGCACGGCCAGGATCGCCACCAGCAGCTGCGGGCCGCGCGGCAGGGCCAGCGCCACCCGGGTCTCCGGGCCGACGCCCCGGCCCACCAGCACCCGGGCCAGCCGGTTCGCGGCGGCATTGAGCTGCGCGTACGTCAGCGTGACGTCCTCGCAGACCAGGGCGGTGGCGTCCGGGGTGGCCGCTACCTGCCGCTGCACCTCGTCGACGACGGTGGACGACGGGCCGGCCGTGGCCGCCTCGGCCCACCCGCCGAGGACCAGGTCCCGTTCGGCGTCGGCGAGCAGCGGCAGCGCGGAGACCGGCTGCCGCGGGTCGGCCACGGCCGCGTCGAGCAGCCGGACGTAGCGGGCCACGACCGCCTCGGCGGTGGACCTGTCGAACAGGTCGGTCCGGTAGACCAGCCGGCTCTCGCCGGTGGTGATGTCGAAGGCCAGGTCGTCCTTGGTGGTGCCCAGCTCCACCGGGTCCAGCCCCGAGTCGGGGATGAAGTTCAGCGCGGTCTGGAAGATCGGCTGCACCGACGGGTCCCGCTCCGGGGCGACCGCCTCGACGATCGCCTGGAACGGGGTCTGCCCGTGCTCCAGGGCGTCGACCAGCCCGTCGCGGACCCGGCCGAGCAGGTCGGTGAAGCGCGGGTCGCCGCCGACGTCGCAGCGCAGCGCCACCGGGTTGACGAACATGCCGATCAGTGGGGTCAGTTCGGCGGTCTCCCGACCGGCGGTGGAGACCCCGACCACCACGTCGGTGTCGCCGGAGATCCGCGACAACAGCGCCGCGAAACCGGCAAGCAGCACCATGTACGGGGTGACCGCCGACCCGGCGGACAGCCGGCCGATCCGGTCGAGCAGCCCGGCGGGCAGGTCGAAACGCACCTCGTCACCGGCGAAACCGAGCTGCGCCGGGCGGGGCCGGTCCAGCGGCAGGCCGGTGACCTTCGGGGCGCCGGCCAGGTGACCGGTCCAGAAGGCGAGCTGCCGGTCGCGTTCCGCGCCGGTGAGCTGGTCGCGTTGCCACACCGCGAAGTCGGCGTACTGGATGGGCAGCTCCGGCACGGTGGCCGGCACACCCGTCGACGCGGTCCGCGCGAACGCGGCGATCTCGGCGCCGAACAGCACCGCCGAGTGGCTGTCGAAGACGGCGTGGTGCACCACCAGCAGCAGCGTCCACGCGTCGTCGAAGCGGATCAGCCGGGCCCGCCACAGCGGCGGCGCGTCCAACGGGATCGGGGTCCGGGCCAGCTCGGCGCGCAGCGCGTCGGACCGCCGCAGGCGCTCCGGATCGGGCAGCCCACGCAGGTCGTCGACGGGCAGCCGGAACGACTCGTGCTCCCGGACCACCTGCACCAGGGTGCCGTCGTCGACCCGCAGGTGGGTGCGCAGCGCCTCGTGCCGGGCGACGACCTGACCGAACACCTCGGTTGCCGTCTCGGCGTCCAGGTCGGCGGGCAGCCGGCACGGCACCGACACGTTGTAGACCGGGGAGGCCGGGTCGAGCTGGTTGGCGATCCAGACCCGTTCCTGGGCGAACGAGGCGGGGAAGGTCCACTCGCGGGTCATGCCGTCTGCTCCCGTACCGAACGCGGGCGCATGTCGGTCCAGACCTCGTCCACGTGGGCCAGGCACTCCTCGCGGCTGCCGGTGAAGCCCGCGTCGTGCCAGCCGGCGGGCAGGTCGCGGTCGGCCGCCCAGATCGAGTACTGCTCCTCGTCGTTGCGCACGACCAGGAATCGGGTGTCGGCCATCAGTTCGCTCCAGCGGTGTCGGGGGTGTGCGGTTCGGCCATCGCGACGGCGATCTTGCGGGGTCCGGTGAACGGTTCCCGTCCGTGCGCGGCGGTCATGTTGTCGACCACCAGCACGTCGTCGCGCCGGTAGTCGAAGCGGACGCTGGCCGCCCGGTACGCGGCCCGCAGGTGGTCCATCACGTCGGCGGGGATCTCGCCGCCGTCGCCGTAGTAGGTGTTCGCCGGCAGCCCCTCGGGGCCGAACATCGCCAGCAGCCCCTCCTGGTAGTCCTTCGGCAGGGTGCTCAGGTGGAAGAAGGTGGCGTGGTTGAACCAGCGCGGGGTGTCCGAGCCGGGCCGGTGGTGCACCACGTCGCGCACCGCCCGGGTCCGCAGCCCGTCCTTGCCCACCCACTCCAGCTCGATCCGGTTCGCCGCCGCGTACGCCTGCACCTGCGCCCGGTCGTCGGTGCCGAAGACGTCCTGCCAGCGGGTGCCGAAGTCGGCGTGGAAGTTGCGCACCAGCAGCCAGCGCCGCCTGACGAACTCCTCGCGTACCGCCGGGTCGATCTCGGCGTACACCCGGCGCACGTCGGCCAGCGGGGTCGCGCCGAGGGTCTGCGGCGCGGTCAGGCAGTAGAAGAACAGCGTCAGCGGCCAGCGCGCCTGGTACGAGTTCTCGTTGTGCAGGAAGATCTCCTCGTCCGGCGGGTAGTCGGTCGAGGTGTAGACCTTCCCCTTGATGGCGTGCCGGGGCGAGGACCGCTCGGTGTAGGTCAGCGGTTCGCCGGAGAACGCCCGCACCACCGCGTCGAAGCCGTCCACCCCGCCCACGTCGAAGCCGCGGAACAACAGCCCGCCGTGCGCGACGAGGGTGGCGCGCAGCTCGGCCCGGCGGCGGTCGATCAGCTCGGTCAGGGCGGTGCCGTCGTTCTCGACGACGACCGGCAGCGTGGCGATCGTGTCGCTCATTGCGTGGTCTCCTGTTTTCTCGACGTCAGGCGCGGGGTAGCCGCGGGATGGCGGGGATGGTGGCCGGCGCGGCCGGTTCGTCGGCGGCGGCGGCCCGCAGCTGGGCGATGCGTTCGGCCAGACCGGCCACGGTCGGGGTCTCGAAGAGGCTGCGCATCGGCAGCCGGACCCCGGTCGCCTTGCGCATCGCGGCGATCAGCTGCACCGCGACCAGCGAGTTGCCGCCGAGGGCGAAGAAGTCGTCGTCCACCCCGACCTCGGCCACCCCCAGCCCGTCCCGCCACACCCCGGCGATGGTGATCTCCAGCTCGGTCCGCGGGGCCGCCGAGCCGCCGCCGGTCGCCGTCGCGGCGGCGGTCGACGGCTCCGGGTCCTGCTCCAGGGCGTCGGTGGTGACCCGGGAGGCCCGCCGCCGGATGTCCGCCACCGTCCGGGTCGCGATGACCACCTGCGGGCCGAGGCCGGCGGTGAGGCTGCGCCGGAACGCCTCCGCGCCGTCGACCGGGCGGATGTCCTCGGTGACCGTCCCGGCCGCCGGGTCGGCCACAGCCGCGTCGGCGGCACCGGTCAACCCGCCGGTGACCGCGCCCTGGTCGACCCGGCGCAGCACGAAGTCACCGATCGCGACGAGTTCCCGGCCCTCGGTGTCGGTCAGCGACAGGTCGGCGGCGACCACCTCGTCGGTGGCGCTGGCCCGGTGCCGCAGGTGGCTGTGGAACACCGCAGGCAGCGGCCCGCGCACCACGATCCGCCCGTACGACAGCGGCAGGTAGGTGCCGTCGCCCTGACCCCGACCGAACGCGGTGGCCACGTCCAGCAACGCCGGGTGCAGGCCCCACGCGGGCAGGTCGGCCCGGACCGGCTCCGGGGCCTCGATGCGGGCCAGTTCCTCGCCGTCGCCGAGCCGGTGCTCGGCCAGCGACGCCCAGCGCGGGCCGAAGGTCAGCATGCTGGTGCGGCCCCGACCGAACGAGGCGTCGTCGTCGACCCGCCGGCCGTCGACCACCGGCACCCGGGCCGGCGGGGCGGCCTCCACGGTCCAGCCGGCCGATCCGCGCACGTGGGTGCGGAGCTGGCCGGCGGCCAGGCTGCGGACGGCGAAGTCGACGCCGTCCTCGGCGGCGGTCAGCTCGACCCGGTACTGGGCGACGGTGCCCTGCGGCACCGCGAACGGCTCCAGGAACACCACGTCGCGCAGCTCCACC
>NZ_JBMDWU010000482.1:0-11256 GCF_048594385.1 Micromonospora sp.
GGGGCGGTACCCCCCCCCCCCCCCCCGCCGGGGGGGGGCGGCCCCCGGACGGTCGGACGCGCCCGCGGGTGTACTCGGGGGGGCGCTTCGTGCAGTGGTACGGGCAGGTCAGCGGCGGGAATCCCCGCTGCCGATCTCCTCCCGCTCGGGGCGGGGTTCCACCGGCGGGTGCCCCGGCGAGACAGGTGCCTCGACCGGCTTCTCGATCGGGTAGAAGAAGCCCCGGATCGCCGGGCCGAGCGCCCCGAGCCGGTTCATCTTCTTCGGCACCACCCAGCCGACGTAGTCCAGTTCGCCGTGCCCGTGGCCGTCACCGGCGCTGAGCGGCTGGTGGACCTCCTCGAACCGGCCGTCGGGCAGCCGCCGGATGATGCCGGTCTCCACGCCGTGGGCCAGCACCTCCCGGTCGTGCTGCTGCAGACCGAGGCAGATCCGGTACGTGACGTAGTACGCCAGCGGCGGGATGAACAGCAGCCCGATCCGGCCCGCCCAGGTCATCGCGTTCAGGCTGATGTGGAACTTGTCGGCGATCACGTCGTTGGCGCCGGAGAGGGTCAGCACGATGTAGAAGGCGACGGCCATCGCGCCCACCGCGGTCCGGGCCGGGACGTCCCGGGGGCGCTGCAGCAGGTTGTGGTGCCGGTAGTCCTTGAGCTGCCGGGCCTCCACGAACGGGTAGAGCGTGGAGAGCCCGACCAGGATGCCCGGCAGCACGACCGTCGGCCAGAACAGCGGCGGGATGACGTACCCGTTGCCGATCGGGATGTTGATCTCCCAGGCGGGCATCAGGCGGGTCGAGCCGTCGAGGAACATGACGTACCAGTCGGGCTGGCTGGCCGCCGAGACCACCCACGCCTCGTACGGGCCGAAGTACCAGATCGGGTTGATCTGGAACAGGCCACCCATCAGCGCGATCACGCCGAAGACGACCATGAAGAAGCCGCCCTGCTTGAGCGCGTAGCGCGGGAACATCCGCTCGCCGACCACGTTCTCGTTGGTCCGGCCGGGGCCGGGCCACTGGGTGTGCTTCTGCTTGAACACCAGGCCCAGGTGGGCGCTGATCAGCGCGACAAGCAGGCCCGGGATCAGCAGTACGTGGGCGATGAAGAACCGGCTGATGATGATCTCGCCGGGGAACTCGCCGCCGAAGACCGACGAGGTGACCCAGGAGCCGATCACCGGGATCGACAGCATGATGCCGGAGGCGATCCGCAGACCGGTGCCGGACAGGCCGTCGTCCGGCAGCGAGTAGCCGGTGAAGCCGGCCAGGAAGCCGACCCAGAACAGCAGCGAGCCGATGATCCAGTTGGTCTCCCGCGGCTTGCGGAACGCGCCGGTGAAGAAGACCCGCATCATGTGCACCACGATCGCGGCCATGAACAGCAGCGCGGACCAGTGGTGCATCTGCCGCATGATCAGGCCACCCCGGACATCGAACGAGATGTCCAGGCTGGAGGCGTACGCGGCCGACATCGGGGTGCCCCGCAGCGGGGCGTAGCTGCCGTTGTAGACCACCTCGGTCATCGCCGGCTCGTAGAAGAAGGTCAGGAAGACCCCGGTGAGCAGCAGCACGACGAACGAGAAGAGCGCGATCTCGCCGAGCAGGAACGACCAGTGGTCCGGGAAGACCTTGTTGAGCAGCTTGCGCAGCGGGGTGGCTACCTGGAAGCGGTCGTCCACTCCCCCGGCGGCCTTGCCCGGCACCGCTGCTACGTCAAACTTTCGGCGCTTCATGGCCGCTCCCAGAAGTCGGGGCCGACGGTTTCGGTGTAGTCGGACTTCGCCACGAAGAAGCCGTCCTCGTCCACCTCGATCGGCAGCTGGGGCAGCCGCCGGCTCGCCGGGCCGAAGACCGGCCGGGCGTTGTCGGTGATCAGGAACTGGCTCTGGTGACACGGGCAGAGCAGCCGGTTGGTCTGCTGCTCGTACAGGCTCGCCGGGCAGCCGGCGTGGGTGCAGATCTTGGAGTACGCCGCGTAGTTGCCCCACATGTAGTCACCGTGGCCGACCCGCGAGTTGGCCTGCCGGGACTTCTCCGCGTCGGTCTCCCGCAGGTGGATCAGCAGGGTCGGCGAGTCGGCGTGCTTGTTGCTCACCCCGTGCTCGATGCCCGGGAACACGGTGAGCTGGCCACCGGCGCTGACGTCGGCCGGGCGGATCGGCCGGCCGTCCTCGCGAACCAGCCGGATCTTCTTCCCGTCCTGCGGGGCGAAGCCGGTGGTGAACATCTGGTTGTTCTTGTGCGGGTTGGAGATCAGCCCGCCGACCAGCGGGGCCGCGGCGACCGCGCCGACCGGCAGCAGACCGGCGACCAGCGAGACGCCGAGCAGCGGACGACGCCGTACCCCCATCTCGTCGGCGAGGTAGAGCATGGTCTCGCCGGTGATCTTCCGGTCCTCCGCCGAACCGGGACCGTCGTGCCGGTCCTGGATCGAGACCTCCTTGGGCAGCAGCTTCTTGCCCCAGGTGAGGATGCCGAAGCCGATGCCGAGCAGGGCGATGCCCAGGGTGAGGCCGAGCAGCGGGGTGTACCACTTGTCGCCGCCGCGACCCGGCTCGTACTCCCAGGGCCACCAGATGTAGACGACCAGGAACGCGGTGGCGGCCAGGCCGGTGAGCAGGAACATCGCCGCGACCGTACGGGTCAGCCGGCGCTCGGCCTTGCTGCCCGGGACGACCTGCTCCTCGTAGTGGACGATCTCGATGTCGTCCCGGCGGGCGCCCTCGGTGACGATGTCGAACCGGGAGAGCCGGGGGTCGTGGACGTCGAGCGGCTCCCGGTCCTGCGGGGCGTGCTGCTCGGTCTTGGTGCTCATGCCGTCACCTCGCTACGGGCGGTGCCGGCGCACGGCACCACGGCAATGGTGTTGACGATCCGCCCGGTCACGACTTGCCCGCAATCCACAGGCTCGCGAAGACCAGTGCGACGATGCCCACCAGGAAGATCGCCAGGCCCTCGGTGGACGGGCCGTACCGACCGAGGTTGAAGCCGCCCTGGTCCTGGTCGGCCTTCAGGGTCTCCTGGATGTAGGCGATGATGTCCGCCTTCTGCTCCGGGGTGATCTGGTTGTCGCCGAACACCGGCATGTTCTGCGGGCCGCTGAGCATCGCGGCGTAGATCTGCGCGTCGCTGGCCGGGTTCAGGCTCGGGGCGTACTTGCCGGAGGAGAGCGCGCCGCCACCACCGCCGAAGGCGTGGCACTGCGAGCAGTTGATCCGGAACAGCTCGCCACCGGTGGCCAGGTTGGCGCCCTCGCGGAGGTTGCCCTGCGGGACCTGCGGGCCCCCGCCGAGCTCCTGGATGTACTGGCCGAGCTGGCGCACCTGCTCGTCGGTGAAGACCGGCGGCTTGCGCATGGCCTGCGCCTCCTGCCGGGCCATCGGCATCCGACCGCTGCCGACCTGGAACTCGACCGACGCGGAGCCCACCCCGATCAGGCTCGGGCCACGACCCTCGACACCCTGGGCGTTGCGTCCGTGGCAGGTCACGCAGCTCACGTCGAACAGCGCCCTGCCCTCGGCCGCAGCGCCGGTGAGCGGCGGGTTTTCCTGCGCCTGCACGCCGGGGGCGAAGACGGTGTAGGCGCCGCCGGCCAGCGTCAACGCGGCGATCAGCCGGAACGCCGCGCCCAGCCGGCGGCGGCCCCTGCTGCGCGCCGCGGGCCGCCCGCGCAGGCGCGCGAGCAGACCGCGTCGGCGGTCGTTGTCAGAAGTCATGACCTGTGTCCTTAACCGGTTGGACCTTGTCTCAGGGGACGGAGCAGCGGCGCGGAACCTGACACGCCAAGATCACTGAAGCCAGTAGATCATGCCGTACAGCCCGATCCACACGACGTCGACGAAGTGCCAGTAGTACGACACGACGATCGCCGACGTGGCCTGGGCCGGGGTGAACCGACCCATGGTGGTGCGGATCATGAAGATGATGAAGGCGATGAGACCGCCGGTCACGTGCAGGCCGTGGAAGCCGGTGGTCAGGTAGAACATCGACCCGTAACCGTCTTCGTTGATCTTCACGCCCTCGTGCACCAGGGTCAGGTACTCGTTCGCCTGGCCGAGCACGAAGATCAGGCCCATCACGAAGGTGATCGTGAACCAGCGCCGCAGGGCGTGGACGTCACCCTTCTCGGCCGCGAACACACCGAGCTGGCAGGTCACCGAGGACAGCACCAGGATCACCGTGAAGGTGGTCGCATAGGGGATGTTGAGGACCTCGGTGTGCTTCTCCCACTGCTCCGGCGCCGCCGCGCGGATCGAGAAGTACATCGCGAACAGCGCCGCGAAGAACATGAGTTCGCTGGAGAGCCACACGATCGTCCCGACGCTGACCATGTTGGGCCGCGTCAGAGAGTGGATCCGGCTCTTGTCAATGGCTGGGGCCGCAGTCACGCGGTCATTATTGCCCTTGACCGGGGCGGGCGATCAGCGGGGGGCCAAACCCGGGGCGGGGATGGCCCGATCGTGGCGGTCCGGTTCGCCTGGCCTAGCCTGAAAAGCGTGCTGCACGTCGATTCGATCTTCACCGCCACCTCGGGGGCCCCGCCCACCGGCCTGGCGGCCGGCGGCGTCGAGGTACCGCCGCCGTTCGACATCACCCGCGTCTTCACCGAGACCCGGCTGGACAGCTGGCTCGCCCTGGGCCTGGTCCTCGCCGCCGGCCTCTACCTCTACGGGGTCCACCGGCTGCGGCTGCGCGGGGACCGCTGGCCGGTGATCCGTACGGTCTGCTTCCTCGGGCCCGGCCTGGGCGGTATCGCCGCGGTCACGGTCAGCGGCCTGCACGCCTACGACACCGCCCTGCTCTCGGTGCACATGGTGCAGCACATGGTGCTGTCGATGATCTCCCCGATCTTCCTGGCCCTGGGCGCGCCGGTCACCCTGGCGCTGCGCACCCTGCCGGTCGGCCCGCGCAAGCGGCTGCTGGCGGTGGTGCACAGCCGGATCGCCCGGATCTACGGCTTCCCGCTGGTGGCGTTCGCCATCTTCGTGGTCAACCCGTTCGCGCTCTACTTCACCGACCTGTACCGCTACACCCTCGAACACGCCTGGGCGCACGAGCTGGTGCACGCGCACTTCATCATGACCGGCTGCGTGTTCTTCTGGCCGCTGCTCGGGCTCGACCCGCTGCCCGGCCGCTGGCCGTACCCGGCGCGGGCGCTGCTGATGCTGCTGTCGGTGCCGTTCCACACCGTGCTCGGGCTCACCATCATGCAGAGCACCACGCTGTTCGGCGGCGACTGGTACCCCTCGCTCAACCTGGCCTGGTCCGACCCGTGGAACGACCAGGTGGTCGCCGGCGGCATCCTGTGGGCCGGTGGCGAGTTCGTCAGCGTGACGATGATCGCGGTACTGGTGGTCCAGTGGATCAAGCAGTCCGAGCGGGAGGCCCGCCGGGTGGACCGCGAGCTGGACCGGCAGGAGGCCCGCGACCGCGCCGCCGAGGCCGCCGCCGTCCCCGCCTCCGACGCCGCGACCACCGCCCCCGCAGGTCCGCCCGCCACCCCCGCCGCGGCCCCCGGAACCCCGTCCTGAGCTGCCGCGACACCCGCCCTGACGGGGGCCGGCGGGCGGGATGTCGGGTACGCCACACCGCCCGGTACGATCAACGGGCAGCAACGAGGAGTACAGCCCATGAGTGAGCGCAGCGAGCGAGTCAGGCTCAGTGCGACGGTGCCTCATCACGGCACGGAGCGAAGCGGAGTGCCGGCATGAGCGAGCGTCTTTGCACCGTCCTGCTCTACAGCGACGACCAGCAGGTCCGGGACCGGATGCGACTGGCCGTCGGCACCCGTCCCGCGCCGGGCATCCAGATCGAGTTCGTCGAGGCGTCGGACTATTTCGGCTGCGTCCGGCTGGTCGACGACTACGAGATCGACCTGATGCTGCTCGACGGCGAGGCCAGCCCCGGCGGTGGCCTCGGCATCGCCCGCCAGATCAAGGACGACCGGGACGACGCCCCACCCACCTGCGTGGTCATCGCCCGGGCCGCCGACCGATGGCTCGCCTCGTACGCACAGGTCGACGGCGTGCTGATGCACCCGCTCGACCCGGTGACCACCGGCACCACGGTCGCCGAGCTGCTGCGTACGCACGCCGCCGCCTGAGTCAGACGCACTCGGCGGCGCCCAGGCGCCCGGGGTGACGGGCGCACCCGTCCACCCGCACCCCCACGCCCGCTCGGGAGGCCCACCATGGGCGAACGGACCTGGCCGCACCTGCTCAACGCGCTGCTGCGCGGCGACGAGCTGTCCACCGCCGACACCGCCTGGGCGATGAACGAGATCATGGCGGGTGCCGCCGGCCCGGCGCAGATCGCCGGCTTCGCGGTCGCGCTGCGCGCCAAGGGCGAGACCCCGGCCGAGCTGGCCGGCCTGGTCGAGGCGATGCTCGGCAACGCGGTGCCGGTGACCCTGCCGGAGGAGCTGCGGCGCACCGCGGTCGACGTGGTGGGCACCGGGGGTGACCTCGCCCACACGGTCAACATCTCCACGATGACCGCCCTGGTGGTGGCCGGTGCCGGTGTCCGGGTGGTCAAGCACGGCAACCGGGCCGCCTCGTCGCTGTGCGGCACCGCCGACCTGCTGGAGTTCTTCGGCGTACCGCTGGATCTCGGCCCGGAGCAGGTGGCCCGGTGCGTGGCCGAGGCGGGGATCGGCTTCTGCTTCGCGCCCCGGTTCCACCCGGGGATGCGCCACGCCGGCCCGGTCCGCCGGGAGATCGGCGTGCCGACCGCGTTCAACTTCCTCGGCCCGCTGACCAACCCGGCCCGGCCGCACGCCGGCGCGGTCGGCTGCTTCGACGCCCGGATGGCCTCCGTGATGGCCGAGGTCTTCGCCCGTCGGGGCGACTCGGTGATCGTGATGCGCGGCGAGGACGGCCTGGACGAGTTCACCACCGCCGCGCCGACCCGGGTCTGGGTGGCCCAGCAGGGCACCGTACGGGAGGCGCTGCTGGACGCGGCCGACCTCGGGGTACCCCGGTCCACCCTGGCCGACCTGCGGGGCGGCGACGCGGCCCACAACGCCGCCGTGGCCCACCGGCTGCTGGCCGGCGAGACCGGTCCGGTCCGCGACGCCGTCCTGGTCAACGCGGCCGTCGCACTGGCCACCCAGACCCCGCTGGACGGTGACCTCACCGAGGCGGTGCGCGCCGGCATGGCCCGGGCCGCCGAGTCCGTCGACTCGGGGGCGGCGGCGGCCGTCCTGGACCGCTGGGTCGACGTAGCCCGCTCCCTCTGACCCGCCGTTCCGCCCGCCCCGCTCTGACCCGCTCCCCCGGGCCGGGCGGTGTGCCGGGCATGGACTGGCGGGGCTGGTGGACTGACGGGGCTGGCGGGGAGGTGTCGGAGGGGCGTGGGAAACTACACGGGAGTAGTTCTTCCGTTTCCGACGATGGCGGCGATGTCCATCGGCGGGTTCCGGAGCGAGAGGAGACGCCCGTGTCGGACCGCGAGCTCTACTGCGACACCTGCGAGGGCGTTCAGCCGTTCGAGGCGCCACCGTGCGCCGACGGCCACGGTGCCGACTGCCCCGAGCTGCTCTGCACCGGCTGCGGCGCGGCAGTGCTGATCGCCACCTTCGCCTTCCAGCCCACCCGCCTGGCCGACCGTCGCCGCCGCCCGTCACCCGGCCGCCACGCGGCCTGACCCCTGCGGGACGCCGCCCGGAGGTCCCGTCGCGGGGTCCGCCCGGAGGCCCCGTCGCGCAATCCGGTCTGCTGAGCGGCATGACAGGATCACCTGATGCTCCGACTCACGGATTTCATCATCGACTGCCCGGACACGATGCGGCTGGCGGCCTTCTACGCCGAGGTGACGGGTCGCCCGGTCAAGGAGGGCAGCGACGAGGAGTGGGCCGGCATCCGGTTCGGCGACATCGAGCTGGCCTTCATCAGGGTGGCGGATTACCGCGCCCCACGGTGGCCCGACGGCGAGCACCCCAAGCAGTTCCACCTCGACTTCGAGGTCGACGACATCGAGGCCGAACAGCGCCGCGTCCTAGCCCTCGGCGCGACCCTGGCGCAGGACTTCGTCGGCCCCGAAGGCTACGGATGGCGGGTCTACACCGACCCCGTCGGCCACCCCTTCTGCCTCTGCCGCAACCGGGGTGTCACCTGGACCGACCAGGGGCCCGTCTGGCCCGAGCCAGCCTGATCCACAGCCTGGTTGATCCACACTATTGAGCCGAAACAGCGGTATCAGGTCGCGGCGATACCGCTACTTCGGCCCGCTGGAGTCGATCACCCGACGACGACGGGCCCGCCTCCCGGGTGGGGAGACGGGCCCGTCGTCGTCGGATCAGTGCTCGGCGGTACGCCGGGTGCCGGAGTAGTACTCGAAGAGCAGGCCGCAGGCGGCGAAGATGACCATCACCAGGCCCAGGCCGAGCAGCCAGAACTGCCAGAACACCAGGCCGAGACCGGCGACCGCGGCGGCCAGCGCCAGCCCGAACGGCCAGTAGCTGCCGGGGCTGAAGAAGCCGATCTCGCCCGCGCCGTCGGCGATCTCACCGTCCGGCCGGTCCTCCGGACGCAGGTCGATGCGGCGGGAGACGAACCAGAAGAAGCCGCCGCACATCGCGCAGAGCAGGAAGGACAGCAGCAGGGCCACCGTGCCGACCCACTCGACCTGGCCGCCGGAGTCGCCGTACGTCCACGCGCCGTAGAGGGCCGTCGCGCCGAGCAGGAACACGGCGATGATCAGGAAGATACGCCACTCGGTCTTCATGCCGGATACCTCAGTTTCCCGCGCTCGCGGACGCGTCGTCCGGGTTGAAGTTGTCCTTCGTACGACGGGTGTCGAAGGGCTGCGTGGTCTTCGCGTACGGGTCCTGACCGATGGCGGTCAGCGCCTCCTGCGTCGACTTGCCGTCCCGCTTGGCCGCGAGGAACTGGTCGTACGCCTCCGGGGAGACCACCCGCAGCTCGAAGTTCATGAAGGCGTGGTAGCTGCCGCACAGCTCGGCGCAGCGACCCACGTACGCGCCCTCGGACTCCAGCTTGGAGACCTCGAACACGTTACGGATCTTGCCGGGCATCACGTCGCGCTTGAACAGCAGCTCCGGAACCCAGAAGGAGTGGATGACGTCGCGGCTGGTCTCCTCGAACCGGATGGACCGGTTGGTCGGCAGCACCAGCACCGGGATGACCTCGCTGGTGCCCAGCACCGACGCCACGGTGTTGGCCTCGGTGCCCTGGCCGTCGCGGTAGTTGAACTGCCAGTTCCACTTGAAGGCGACGACCTCGACGGTGACGTCGGGGTTCTTCGTCGTGCGCACCACGTCGGTCTGGACCACGGCCGTGTAGTAGAAGAGCACGGAGACGATCAGGATCGGCGCGATGGTGTAGAGGAACTCCATCGGCAGGTTGTAGCGGGTCTGCACCGGCAGCTCGTTGCCGCGCTTGCGGTAACGCACGACGCACCAGAAGATCAGGCCCCAGACGAAGACACCGACCGCCAGGGCGGCGATGCAGGAGGCGATCCACAGGTCGTACATCCGGTGCGACTCGGGGGTGATGCCGCCCTGCGGCCAGCCGAAGCCGTCGACCGAGCGGCCGACGTCACACCCGGTGAGCAGAACCAGCAGCGCAGCTCCGCCGAGACCGAGCCCGGCGAGCCGGCCAGCACCACGCCGCCGACGCACACCGGCTCCGGGGGAAGCACCGTGCCGTACGGCCGACGGCCGTACCTCCGAACTCCTTGCGACCACCTGGTCCTGCCTCCCTAGCGCGCCGCGGTGGGGTATTCCATCAGCACCGACGGCAAAGGCGTCACCGACGGTCGCAGATTACTCGACCATGGCGGGCTCGACGGTCTTGGGGTCAGTGTCCGCCCCCATCGGGGGGTGCCGTCCGCCTTCGACGCGATAGCGTCTGCGGTCGTGAGTGCCCACCCGGTCTACCTGGACGCGGCCACCGCCGCGCCGCTGCACCCGGTGGCCCGGCAGGCGCTGCTGGCCGCCCTCGACGACGGCTGGGCCGACCCCGCCCGCCTCTACAGCCGGGCCCGCCGGGCCGGGCAGCTCCTCGACGCCGCCCGCGAGGCCACCGCCGCCACCCTCGGCGTCCGCCCCGACGAGGTCTCCTTCACCCCCAGCGGTACGCACGCCGCGCACTCCGCCGTACTCGGTGGCCTGGTCGGACGACAGCGGGCCGGGGCGACGCTGGTGCACTCGGCGATCGAGCACTCCGCGGTGCTGCACGCCGCGCAGCGGCACGTCGCGGCCGGCGGGGCCGCCACCTCCGTACCGGTGGACCGGCTCGGACGCCTCGACCTGGATGCCTGGTCGGCGGCGGTGCGCTCCCCCGGGGTGGCGCTGGCGACGCTGATCGGGGCCAGTCACGAGGTGGGCACCGTGCAGCCGGTCGCCGGGGCGGCCGACGCCTGCGCCGCCGTCGGGGTGCCGCTGTACGTCGACGCGGCCCAGCTCGTCGGCCGGGTGCCGGTGCCCGCCGGCTGGTCGGTGCTGACCGCCAGCGCGCACAAGTGGGGCGGTCCGCCGGGGGTCGGGCTGCTGGTGGTCCGCAAGGGCACCCGCTGGGAGTCGCCGTGGCCGGCCGACGAGCGGGAGTTCGGGCGTACCCCCGGGGTGGTGAACCTGCCGGCGGTGGTGGCGGCGGCGGCGAGCCTGCGCGCGGCGGCGGCCGACGCGGCGGCCGAGGCGGCCCGGCTGACGCCCCTGGTGGACCTGATCCGGTCCCGGGTCGCCGCCGAGGTGCCGGACGTGGAGGTGGTCGGCGACCCGGTCGACCGGCTCCCCCACCTGGTGACGTTCTCCTGCCTGTACGTCGACGGCGAGGTGCTGCTGCACGCGCTGGACCGGCGCGGCTTCGCCGTCTCCTCCGGCTCCTCCTGCACCTCCTCCACACTGCGCCCGTCGCACGTGGTGGAGGCGATGGGGGTGCTGTCGCACGGCAACGTCCGGGTGTCGCTGCACCGGGAGACCACCGAGGCGGACGTGCAGCGGTTCCTCGCCGAGCTGCCCGGGATCGTCGCGGAGCTGCGCGCCGACGCCGGCGTGGTCGGCCTGTGACCACCCCGCCCGGCCCGGACGGCCGCCGAACCGGCGCGGACGGCCTCCCGACCGGGCCGGGCGGCGGCGAGGCGGGACCGGGCGGCGACGGGACCGGGCCGGTGGAGGTGCTGGACGGTCGGGGGCAGCGCTGCCCGCTGCCGGTGATCGCGCTGGCCCGCCGGCGGCCCGAGCTGCCCGTCGGCACGGGCCTGCGGGTCCTCGCCGACGACCCGGCCGCCGCCGG
>NZ_JBMDWU010000483.1:0-10927 GCF_048594385.1 Micromonospora sp.
TACCCACCACCACCCGCAACACCACCCACCACATTCGCCCGGTTCACGTCCATCCCGTTGCCGGCCACCTCGAGCAGACCCGAGCGCAGCTCGTCGCCCGTACCCACCACGACCGCCCGGGCATCGAACACCGACCGCAACCCCAGCGAGAAGGCGATGTCCACGTCGGTCGAACCGCCGAGCGCGTCCGCCAGTCCGCCCGCCACCGCACGCAGCCCCGCCTCCGACCGGGCGGACAGCACCCACGGAACCACCGCAGCGGGCACCGGAACGTCGGACGGCGTCGGTTCTGCCGGTGCCTCCAGGATCACGTGCGCGTTGGTCCCGCTGATCCCGAACGAGGAGACGGCGAACCGCCGTGGGCGGCCGGTGTCCGGCCAGGGGGTCGGTTCGCGCAGCAGCGCGACGCCGCCCGTCGTCCAGTCGATCCGGGGTGAGGGCACGTCGGCGTGCAGGGTCCGGGGCAGTGTGCCCCGTCCCATCGCGCCGATCATCTTGATGACGCCGCCGATGCCGGCGGCGGCCTGGGTGTGGCCGATGTTGGACTTCAGCGAACCGAGCCACAGCGGCCGGCCGGGCGGCCGGTGCCGACCGTAGGTGGCCAGGAGGGCCTCGGCCTCGATCGGGTCGCCGAGCCGGGTGCCGGTGCCGTGGGCCTCCACGACGTCGACGTCCTGCGTCGTGAGGCCGGCGACGTCGAGCGTCTGCCGGATGAGGGCTTCCTGGGCGGCACCGTTGGGGGCGGTCAACCCGTTGCTGGCCCCGTCGGAGTTGATCGCCGAACCGCGGAGCACGGCAAGCGGCCGGTGTCCGTTGCGACGGGCGTCGGAGAGTCGCTCCAGCACCAGCACGCCGGCCCCCTCGGCCCAGGCGGTGCCGTCGGCGTCGGCGCCGAACGCCTTGCACCGGCCGTCGGGGGCGAGGCCACGCTGCCGGCTGAACTCGACGAACATGCCCGGGCCGGCCATCACGGTCACGCCGGCGGCCAGCGCGAGGGTGCATTCCCCCTGCCGCAGGGACTGGGCGGCGAGGTGCATGGCGACCAACGACGACGAGCAGGCCGTGTCGACGGTGACGGCGGGTCCGGCGAGACCCAGGGCGTAGGCGATCCGGCCGGAGACGACACTCACCGTGCCACCGGTCAGCCGGTAGCCGTCCGAGCCCTCGCCGGTGGCGTCGAGGCGGGGTCCGTACTCCTGGTCGGTGGCGCCGACGAAGACACCCACGCGGCTGTCGGTGAGGCTGAGGGGGTCGATGCCCGCGCGTTCGATGCCTTCCCAGGACACCTCCAGCAGGACGCGCTGTTGTGGGTCCATCGCCGCGGCTTCGCGGGGGCTGATGCCGAAGAACTCGGCGTCGAAGGCCGCCGCGTCGTGCAGGAAGCCGCCGTGGCGGGCGTAGGAGGTGCCGGGCCGGTCCGGGTCGGGGTCGAAGAGGCGTTCCAGGTCCCATCCCCGGTCGGTCGGCAGCGGGGTGATGGCGTCGGTGCCCTCGTCGACCAGCCGCCACAGGTCCTCCGGGGAGCGGACGCCGCCGGGGTAACGGCAGGCCATGCCGACCACCACGACCGGGTCGTCCGTGGTCGGTGCCGTCACCGGTGGCCGTGGTGGCGCAGCGGAATCGCCGGTGGGTTCCGCGCGCAGGAACTCCGCGAGGTCGGCGGGCGTGGGGGACCGGAACGTCAGGCCGGTGGCGAGTTGCCGGCCGGTGGCGGTGCTCAGCCGGGCGGTGAGGCTGGTGACGCCCATCGAGTCGAGCCCGAGGTCCTCGAAGGTGCGGTGCGGGTCGACCGCGTCACCTGTCGCGTGTCCGAGTTCCGCCGCCACGGTGGCACGGACCAGGTCGAGGGTGTCCGGGGCCGGGCCGCCCGGCGCGGTCGGCGCGGGGACCTCCCCCACCCAGTACCGCTCGCGGGTGAACGCGTAGGTGGGCAGGTCGACGTATCCGGCCGGGTCGGGTTGCAGGTCGGCCAGCCAGGCGGTGCCGGTGTCGGTGTCGGCGCGACCGGCGGCGATCGCGGCCAGCGCGTCGCGGCGTCCGGCGGCCTCGGGTGCGTCGATGACGGCGTGGTGGGCGAACCGTGTCCTGGTCAGGGCAAGGGAGCGGCCGACCGCGTCGGGGTCCGCGTCGGGGTGTTCCTGGAGCCAGGTGATCAGGGCTGCGGCCTGGGCCCGCAGGGCCTGCGGCGTCGGGGCCGAGATCAGCCAGGGCACGGGCGGGCCGGGCCGCGCCGGCGGCCGGTGGATGGTCGACGGGGGCGCGTCGGTGAGGACGAGGTGGCAGTTCACCCCGCCCATGCCGAAGGAACTCACACCGCCGAGCAGCCGCCCGTCGGCCAGCCACGGTTGCAGGGTGGTCTGTACCCGCAGTCGCAGGTCGTCGAGCGGGATCTCAGGGTTCGGCCGGGTGAAGTTGAGGCTCGGCGGTAGTTGGCGGTGCCGCAGGCTCAGCACGAGCTTGAGCAGTCCGACCACTCCGGCCGCGCCTTCGAGGTGTCCGACGTTGGTCTTGGCCGAACCGACCAGCAGCGGCCGGTCGGCCGGGTGGTGGCGGCCGACGGCCGCGCCGAGCGCCCGGGCCTCGATTGGGTCACCGACCCTGGTGCCGGTGCCGTGCAGTTCGACGTACTGCACGTCGGCGGGGTCGACGCCGGCCTGTCGGTGGGCCTGTTCGATGACCTCCCGTTGGGCGTCCGGGCTGGGCACGGTGAACTGGTGGTCGCCGCCGTCGTGGTTGACCGCGCCGCCGAGGATGACGGCGTGGATCCGGTCGCCGTCCGCGGCCGCCCGGGACAGCAGTTTGAGCACCACGACGACGCCGCCTTCGCCACGGACGTAGCCGTTGGCCCGTTCGTCGAAGGTGTGGCAGCGCCCGTCGGGCGACAGGCCGCCGAAGCGGGCCGCGCCGAGGGTGGTCTCGGCTCGGATGGCGATGTTGACGCCGCCGGCGATGGCCGCAGTGGACTCACCCCGGCGCAGGCCCTCGCACGCCTGGTACACGGCGACGAGGGAGGACGACTGGGCGCTGTCGACGGTCGTGCTGGGTCCGCGCAGGCCGAGGAAGTGCGATACGCGGTTGGCGATGATGCCGCGGCCGGTGCCGGCGAGGGCGTGCTGGTCGACGGCCTCCGGGTCGGCCTGCAGCACCAGCGTCGCGTAGTCGTCCCACATCGCTCCGACGTGGACGCTGGTGGCGGTGTCGCGGAGCCGGGCGGGCGGGATCCTGGCGTCCTCCAGGGCCTCCCAGCTCAGTTCGAGCAGCAGCCGCTGCTGCGGGTCCATGGCCGCGGCGGCGCGGGGCGGGATGCCGAAGAAGTCGGCGTCGAAGGTGTCGATCGTGTCGAGGAACGCTCCGAAGCGGTGCGGCAGCGGGGGGCCGGGCCAGCGTCCGGGTGGTGCCTCGCCGACCGCGTCGAGCCCGTCGGTGAGCAGACGCCAGAAGTGGCGGGGGGTCGGGGCCTTCGGCAGGCGGCAGGCCACCCCGATGACGGCGACGGGTTCATCCGCCGTGCTGCCCGTACCGGCCGTCATCACGGTGCCGGGCGGGTCGGGGCGGTGGCTGCGGTTTGCGCCGGGCGCAGCGGTGGGGGTGCCGACATGTGCACCGTCCGGTGGGCGATGCGCCAGCGTGTCCCCTCGCGGCGGAGCCGGTCCACGTAGTTGCCCAGCCGGCGCAGTCCGAACTGCCCGTCGGTGTAGAGGCCGGTCACCGTGACGATCGAGTACACCTCGGCGGTGGTCGGTCCGAGTGCGGTGATCAGGAGGTTGGACGTCACGTGCCGGAACATCACGCCGACCTCGTCGCGGGCGTGGTTCCACTGGTAGCTGAAGCCCATCATGATCTGCTCCGGGGTGGTGAGCACGCTGGGGTAGCCCTCCGGGGGTGGGTCCATCTGGAAGACGGCGTCGGCGGTGTAGAGGGTCCGGAGCGTGTCGAAGTCGCCGGCGTCCAGCAGCAGTCCGGCGGCGACCACCACGTCCTGGATGGCGGCCCGGTCCCGCAGCGCCCGGGCGTCGAGGAGTTCGGTCTCGCCCGGGTCCAGCCAGTCTGATCTGCTCATGACGTCCCTCCCGCGGCGCTGACGCGCCGGATTCCGTCCAGCCATGTCCACATGGCGGCAGCGGTGCTGTCGGCGTACTCGCCGACCATCGTGCAGTGGTCTCCCGGCACCTCACCGGCCTCGTGGTCGCCCGGCCACCGGGAGCGCCAGTCGCCGGTGACGGGCGGCTCGTCCGGCGATCCGGGTACCGGCTGGAGGGGGCGCAGGAACAGGGTGCGGGTCCGCACCGGTTCGGGTCGCCAGCCGCGGAACATGCGGCGGTAGCTGCCGAACGTGGTGAGGGACGTGAAGTCCGGGGTGGCGAAGGTCGCCCGGCGAACGACCAGTTCGTAGTTCATGGCGCGCCGCAGGGCCGGGGACATGCCGTCGGGCGGATAGGTGTCCAGCAGGACCAGGGCCAGCGGTGGTGTCCCCGCCTGCTCCAGGGCGTGCGTCACCGCGTGGGCGAGCCATCCTCCCGAGGAGTAGCCGAGCAGGACGGGCGCCTGGTCACCGGGACGTCCGAGGACGTAGCGGGTGAGCACTCCGACCAGTGCCTCGACGGTCGTGGCCAGGGGGTCGCCGGTGCGGAACCCGGGTACCGGCAGCACCGAGAGGTTCGTGCGGCCCTGGAGGTAGTCGGCCAGCCGGGCGAACTGGATGGCCGCTTCGACGGGCGCGAACGGCGGCACGGCGAACACCGTCGGTCCCTGTTCGCCACGGGCCAGGTCGACGAGGGCCGCGTCGGGGCCGAAGTCGGCGGCGGAGTCGAACGTCTCGCGCAGCGCGGCCGCGCCGACGCACAGCGATTCGATCGCGTTCATGTCGCCCCGCAGGGCGAGCCGCCGGTAGATGTCGTGCAGACCGCCGTCGGCGGGTGCGGTGGCGTTCGCGGCGTCACCGCGCAGCAGTGCCAGCAGGTGGTCGGCCAGGGCCAGCGGGGTTTCGTGGTCGTAGATCAGGCCGGGGGGCAGCGGCAGGTCGGTCACCTTGGTCAGTCGGTCGCGTAGCGCGACGGCGCGTAGCGAGTCGAAGCCGAGTTCCCGCAGCGGGCGGTGCGGTTCGACGGAGTCCGGTGAGGGGTGGCCCAGTTCGGTGGCGATCTCCGCACGGACGGTCCGCAGCAGCAGGTCGGTCTGCTGCTGACCGGACCGGGCGGCCAGGCGGGTGCGCAGGTCCGTCCGGGCGGGCCGGTCGGTGGCTTCCGACGGTGGTGGTGCCAGTTCGGTGATCAGGGGGCGGGGGCGGGCGGCGGTGTAGGTGGCGGCGAAGCGGGGCCAGTCGATGTCGGCGATGACCGGGACCGGGTTCGTGGTCGCGACCGCGCGGGACATCGCCTGGAGGGCGGTGTCGGGTCGCATCGACCGTACGCCCCGCACGGCGTAGTGGTCGCCGGCCCGTTCGGCCATGCCCGGCCCGGCCCATGCTCCCCAGGCGATCGAGGTGGCGGCCCGCCCCCGTGCCCGTCGGCGCTGGGCGATGGCGTCGAGGGCGGCGTTGGCGGCGCTGTACCCGGCCTGGGAGCCGCTGCCCCAGATCCCCGCCGCGGAGGAGAACAGGACGAACGCGTCGAGGTCGTCGTCGCCGGTCAGCGCGTCCAGTACGGCGGCGCCGGCCACTTTGGCGTCGAGTGCCCCGGCGAGGTCGGTCACCTCCGTCTCGGTGACCGTCGCGGGCGGCTGGGGGGTCGCGGCGGTGTGGATGACGGCCCGCAGCGGTCGTCCGGTGGCCCGTAGTCGCGCCAGCAGGGCGGCCATCGCGGCCCGGTCCCGCACGTCGGCCGCCACCACGGTGGTCTCGACGCCGGTCGCGGCGAGGTCGTCGAGCAGGGCCGCGATGCCGGGTGCCCGGGGTCCCCGCCGGGACAGGAGGACCAGGTGTTCGGCGCCGGCGGTGGCGAGCCAGCGGGCGACCTGGCCGCCGAGGCCGCCGGTGCCGCCGGTGACCAGCACGGTTCCGTTCGGCCGCCACGGTGTCGCGGCGGCCGGGGCACTCGCCCGGACGAGCCGGCGGACGTGGCGTCCGCCGGGGCGCAGGGCGATCTGGTCCTCACCCGGGTCGAGCGCCAGCAGGCCGGGCAGCGCGGCGAGGTCGGCGTCCGACGGTGCGGCGGGCAGGTCGATCAGGCCACCCCAGCGATCCGGCTGTTCGAGGCCGATCACCCGGCCCAGGGCGGCGACCGCCGCGCCGGCGACGGTGGTGACGGGTTCACCGGCGACGGACGTCGCGCCTGCCGTCACGTACCACACGGGTGCGGGGATGCCGGCGTCGGTGAGGGCCTGGGCGAGGGTCACCGACCTGGTCAGTGCGGCCGGTTCGGTGTCCGCGCCGTCCGGGAGCCACAGGATGCCCGCCGGCTCGGTGGGCAGGGCTGTCAGCCGGGCCGCCAGGGCCTGTCGTGTCGCGCCGTCGTCGGTCAGCCAGGTGACGGTCATCCCGGCCGTGCCGCAGGCGGTCGACACTCGGTCGGCCAGTTCCGGGTCGGCCGCGACGAGCAGCCAGGTGCCGTCGGGGCCATGGGTCGGCTGCGGGGCGGTCAGGGGTTCCCAGCGGATCTCGTAGTGCCAGTCGTGCCCGTCGGCGGTGGGGCGCGGGGTGGACGCCGGGGTCGGTTCGGGCCAGTAGCGGCGTCGTTGGAAGGCGTAGGTGGGCAGTTCGGCCGGGGTGCCGGCCGGGTGCGGTGGGACGACGGCCGCCACCGGCCCGCCGTGGACGAACAGGTCCGCCATGGCCTGGTCGACGGTGGCGGCCTGGTCGGTGTCGCGGCGTTGGAGGGGCACGACCGCGCGGCGCGGGGCCGGCGGCAGGCACTCGCGGACCAGCGTGGACAGCACCGCGTCGGGGCCGGCCTCGACGTAGGTGGTGACGCCGGCGGCGTCCAGTGAGCGCAGGGCGTCGGCGAAGCGGACGGTGCGGCGTACGTTGTCCAGCCAGTACCGGGCGGTGGCGAGTTCCGTGCCGGAGGTGATCCGGCCGGTGGTGGCGGAGACGAAGGCGATGGCGGGCTGGCCGAACGTGACGCCGGACAGCACGTCGGCGTACCGGTCGAGCATGGGGTCGATCGCAGCCGAGTGGAACGCGTGGGTGACCGTCAGCCGGGTGGTCCGCCAGCCGCTGGCGGTGAACACCTGCTCGGCGGCGCTCACGTCGGCGTCGGTGCCGGACACCACCACCGACGACGGGGCGTTGACGGCGGCGACGTCGACGGGCCGGTCGAGGGTGCCCAGTGCGGTGAGCACGTCGACCTCCCCGGCGCGGACCGCGCTCATGACGCCGCCGGGTGGTAGTTGCTGCATGAGGGAGCCGCGGGCGGCCCCCAGGGTGGCCGCGTCCGGGCGGGCGAGCACTCCGGCGACGTGGGCGGCGGTGATCTCGCCGAGGGAGTGGCCGAGCACGTAGTCGGCGGTGTGGCCGAACGACTCGTACAGCCGGAACAGCGCGACCTCGACGGCGAACAGCGCGGGCTGGGCGTAGCCGCTCGTGTCCAGCTCAGCGGCGTGGGGGGTGGCCGGGGCCGCGAACACGACGTCGCGCAGGGGGATCGGCAGCGTGCTGTCGAAGTGCCGGCACACCGCGTCGAACGCCTGGGCGAAGGCGGGGAACCGCTCGTACAGGTCGCGGCCCATGCCGGGTCGTTGCGCGCCCTGCCCGGTGAACAGCACGGCGGCGCGGACGGTGCCGCGACGTCCGACGTGGACGGCGGGGGTGGGTTCCCCTGCGGCCAGGGACCGTAGCGCGGCGAGCCGGTGCTCGCGGTCCTGGCCGGTGACGACGGCCCGGTGGTCGAACAGTGTCCGGTGGGCCGCCAGCGTGTGGGCCACGGCGGGGTCTCTCAGGTGCGGGTGGGTGGTGAGGTGGGCGTGCAGCGTCGCGGCCTGGGCGCGCAGTGCGGCGGTGCCCTTGGCGGACAGGATCCACGGGTGGTGGCCTGCCGGTTCGTCGGTGGCCGCGGGCGGGTCGGTCGCCTGTTCGAGGACGACGTGGGCGTTGGTGCCGCCGATGCCGAAGGAGGACACGGCGGCGCGGCGGGGCCGGCCGGTGTCGGGCCAGTCCCGGTGGTCGTGCAGGAGTTCGACCGCGCCCTGCGTCCAGTCGACGTGTGACGACGGTGGTGTCGCGTGCAGGGTCGCCGGGAGCTGGCCGTGCCGTATGGCCTGGACCATCTTGATGACGCCGGCCACGCCGGCGGCGGCCTGGGTGTGGCCGATGTTCGACTTCACCGAGCCCAGGTAGAGCGGCCGGTCGGGGGGTCGGTGCCGGCCGTAGGTGGACAGCAGCGCCCGGGCCTCGATCGGGTCGCCGAGGCCGGTTCCGGTGCCGTGTGCCTCGACGACGTCCACGTCGGCCGGGGAGATTCCGGCGTTGGCCAGTGCCTGGACGATGACCGCCCGTTGGGCGGCGCCGTTGGGTGCGGTGATGCCGTTCGACGCGCCGTCCTGGTTGGTCGCGCTGCCGCGTACCAGGGCCAGCACCGGGTGACCGAGCCGGTGCGCGTCGGACAGGCGTTCCACCAGCAGCAGGCCGGCTCCTTCCCCCCAGCCGATGCCGTCGGCGTCGTCGGCGAACGCCTTGCAGCGTCCGTCGGCGGCGAGGCCGCCCTGGCGGGCGAACTCCCGCAGCGGGGCGGTGGTGCCCATCACGGTGACGCCGCCGACGAGGGCCAGGTCGCACTCGTGGGCGCGCAGCGCGCGGACGCCGAGGTGCAGTGCCACCAGGGAGGAGGAGCAGGCCGTGTCCACGGTGACCGCCGCTCCGGTCAGGCCGAGGGTGTAGGCGATCCGACCGGACAGCACGGACAACGAACTGCCGGTGACCGCGTCTCCTTCGCGGACGCCGTCGGCGCCGGTGGCGCTCGGGGCGTAGCCGGTGAACGCGGCTCCGACGATGACGTCGGTGCGGCTGCCGCGCAGCGTGGTCGGGTCGATGCCGGCCCGTTCGACGGCCTCCCACGCCGATTCGAGCAGCAGGCGCTGCTGCGGGTCCATGGCGAGCGCCTCGTTCGGTGAGATGCCGAAGAACTCGGCGTCGAATCCGCTCGCGTCGTGCAGGAATCCACCCAGGTTGGGTCCGACGTCCAGCGGGGCCCATCCCCGGTCGGTGGGCAGGGTGGTGACGGCGTCCGTGCCGGCGGCGACCAGGTTCCACAGCGAGTCCGGGGAGTCGACGCCGCCGGGGTAGCGGCAGGCCATGCCGACGATCGCCACCGGCTCCAGGGACCGGGCCTCGACCTCGGCGAGCCGCTGGCGGGTGTGCTGGAGCTGGGTGGCGGTCTCGCGGAGGAAGTGGCGGAGTCGCTCGGAGTTGGTCACGGACCCTCCTCGGCTGGTGACGGTCGGCCGGCTCACGAGATCCCGAAGTTCTCCTGGAGGTAGGAGAACATCTCGTCGTCGCTGGCGGTGTCGGACAGCGATCCGTTCGCCGCCGCGCCGGCCGTCCAGTTCGCTGTCAGTTCGGACAGCCGGGCGGTCACCCGGGCCCGGGCCTCGGCGGTGAAGGCGGTGGTGTGCAGGTTGGCCTCCAGCCGGTCGAGGTCGGCGAAGATCGCGTGCGACGGCGGGGGTTCGTTCTCGGGCAGCAGCGCGTGGCGTATCTGTCGTGCCAGCAGCTGCGGGGTCGGGTGGTCGAACACCACGGTGGTCGCCAGCCGCAGGCCGGTGGCGGCGTTGAGCCGGTTGCGCAGTTCGACGGCCAGCAGGGAGTCGAAGCCCAGTTCCCGGAACGGCCGGTCGATGTCGATCGCCTGCGGCTGGGCGTGGCGCAGCACCCCGGCGGCGCGTTCCCGCACCAGTTCGGCCAGGAGGTGTTCCTGGTGCGCCGGTTCGTGGGCCGCGAGCCGTTCCCGTAGCCGGGCCGCGCGGTCCGCGCCGTCGCGGTCGTCGTCGGCTTCGACGAAGTTCTCCACGAACGTGCTCGGGCGCAGTGAGGTGTAGGCGGAGATGAACAGCGACCAGTCCAGGTCGGCCACGACCACGGTGGTGTCGCCGCCGGCGACGGCCCGGCCCATCGCGGTGATCGCCGGCTGCGGGGCCATGGCGCGGACCCCGACGAGGTCGAACAGGTCGCGTAGTTCGTCGGGGGTCGCGGTCAGTCCGGTCTCGGTCCAGCCACCCCAGGCGATGGCCGTCGCGGTCCGGCCGCCGGCACGACGGCGGCAGGCCAGGGCGTCGAGGTGGGCGTTGGCGGCGCTGTAGGCGGCGTGTCCGGCGCCGCCGAGCACGCCGGACAGCGACGTCATCAGCACGAACGCGTCCAGGTCCGCGTCGGCGAGCAGGGAGTCGAGGTGTTCGGCGCCGCGTACCTTACCGGCGACCACCTCGGCGAACTGGGCGGTGGTGAGGTCGGTGGTGAGGGTGTGGCCGCCGCTGACACCGGCCGCGTGGATGACGGCGCGCAGCGGGAGGTCGTCCGGGACGCGGCTGAGGGCAGCGGCGAGGGCCGTCCGGTCGGCGGTGTCGCACGCCTCGAAGGCCACGGTGACGCCGCAGTCGCGCAGGTCCTCGGCGAGGCTGTCGGCTCCCGGCGCGGTGGCACCCCGGCGGCTGAGCAGGACGAGGTGCCGGGCACCGTTGCGGGCGGCCCACCGGGCGATCCGGGAGCCCAGGGCGCCCGTGCCGCCGGTCACCAGGACGGTGTCCCTCGGTTGCCACCGGAGACCGTCGGGGCCGGGTGCCGGTGCCCGTACCAGGCGGCGGGCCAGCACCCGGGAGTCGTCCACCGCGACCTGGTCCTCGCCGGTGCGACCGGACAGCACGGTGGGAAGGTGGGCCAGGGCGGCTGCCTGCGGAAGTGGGGGCAGGTCGGCCAGGCCGGCCAGCAGTCGCGGGTGTTCCTGGGCCACGGCGAGGCCGAGACCCCACAGTTGGGCCTGTGCGGGGTCGGGTGTGCCGG
>NZ_JBMDWU010000484.1:0-15459 GCF_048594385.1 Micromonospora sp.
GCCCCCGCGTATCAGTGGTGGTTTCAGAGAACGCCCAGGTCGCGAGCCGACTGGCTCCGGCTGTTCATCGCGACGGTACGGGCGGAACGGTGCGCCTCAGTGCTCGTGGTGGTACGACCGGCCTGAGGCCGGCGCATTCGAGCCCGGGACAACGCTTCGTGGAGTAGTTGCATCTCGGTTCCGTTCGGCAGGTGCAGCATCGGGGTCAACTTTCTCTGGGCCGACGGGTGTCGGCGGTGGGTGGAACGGATCGGGTAGGTCAGGCTGCCAGTCGGACCGCGCTGCGCGAGGTGGCCAGACCACTGGCCGCCAGTCGCGCCTCGGCCTCGACCCGGAGGGCGGCGTCACGGGCGAGGTCCTCCTTGCGCGGACGGCCCCGGGGCCGCTTACGCGGGACGACCGCGCCACGCTCGAAGATCTCGCCGCCCCAGACGCCCCACGGCTCGGCCCGCTCAACCGCCCCGGCCAGGCACTCGACGCGCAGCGGGCAGTCCCCGCAGAGCGACTTGGCCAGCTCCAGGTCGGTGGGCGAGTCGGAGAACCACAGGTCGGGGTCGAACTTCCGACAGGGCAGGTTCGCCTCCAGCTCGACGCTCACGTCGAGGGGGGCCAACGCCAGACTCATCTCCCGGTCACCTCTCTCTCACTTCGATCTCGTGGATCGCATTTCCGACGTACTTCGACGGGCAAAAAACTGAGGCCGCGGATCCCGGTGAGCGGGTTCCGCGGCCTCGAGGTGAGCCGGTGGTCTGAGTGTCAGACCGGTCTACCTCGAGGTGGAACGCCGCGGACATCCATGCGCTTCTTGGCGACATCGATGCCCAGACCCGTGAAGCCACTGGTCCCCTCGACTCCCGCAGTGGGTGCAACAGTCAGGTTCAGCTCGGCCTGAACCGAGACCTGGTGCACCTGCGGGATCGACGGTCGCGGAGCGGCAAGGGCCACCCACGCAGCCGACAGCGGAGCGCAGGCAGCTGGCATCGCCGCCGGACGCTCATAAGTGATGATCTCCACGGGTGCCACCTCCCTCACGTTCCTCGTGCCGATTCGGACTCAGCCCCCGTGAGCAGCCGTAATGGCGCTGCTCCCGAGGTGCGTCCTGAGGCTATTCCTCGCCACGGGGCGAGGGCAAACGAATTTACGACGAGATTTCGAGAGTTTTTTCCGGGCCGATCTCGTCGACCGTCGCACCGGCCACCAGCGCCAGCACCGCCTCGCCGTACAGGCCGAGTTTGCGCGGGCCGATGCCGGCGATCGCGATCAGCTCCTCGACCCGGCCCGGCCGCCGTTCGGCCAGCGCGACCAGGGTGGCATCGGTGAAGACCACGTAGGCCGGGACCCGCTGCGCCCCGGCCACCCGGGCCCGCCAGTCGCACAGCCGCTCGTAGAGCTGCTCGTCGATGTCGGACGGGCAGGTGGGGCAGCGGCCCAGCTTGCGGTCGGCACCGGCGACCAGGGTCGCGCCACAGATCCGGCAGGAGACCACCGGGGCCCGCCGCCGCTCGACCGCCCGCTTCGTCGCGCCCGCACCGCCCGCCCGGCCCGTACCGGCCCGTTCGCCGCCACCGCTGCGGTCCAGCTGGGGCAGGAACCGCGACGGGCGGCGGGCCCGGCCACCCGGGGAGCGGGCCGACGCGTACGACAGCCAGAGCCACTGCCGGGCCCGGGTGATCCCGACGTAGAGCAGCCGCCGCTCCTCCTCGACCTGCTCCGGGGTGCGGGCGTACGAGGTGGGCAGGGTGCCCTCGGAGAGCCCGACCAGGAAGACCGCGTCCCACTCCAGCCCCTTGGCCGAGTGCAGGGAGGCCAGGGTGACCCCGTCCACCGTCGGCACGTGCTGCTGGGCGGCCCGCCGGGCCAACTCGTCGTTGAAGTCGGCCAGGCTGGCCGGGCGCTCCACCGTCGCGGCCTCGCCGATCGGCAGCACCGCAGGGGTGGCCGCGTACTCCTCGGCGAGCTGGACCAGGGCGGCGAGCGCCTCCCAGCGTTCCCGGGCGGCGCCACCTGGCGGGGCGGTGTCGGGCGTCCAGCCGACGGCGGTCAGCGCCTCCCGGACGGCGATCGGCAGCGGCGTCTCGCCCGGGATCGAGCGGGTTGCTGCCCGCAGCGCCACCATCGCCTGGCGGACCTCGGCGCGCTCGAAGAACCGCTCCGCCCCCTGCACCACGTACGGGACGCCGACCTCGGTCAACGCCTTCTCGTACGCCTCGGACTGGGCGTTGGTGCGGAACAGCACGGCGATCTCCTTCGCCGGGGTGCCCCCGTCGACCAGCGTCCGGCAGCGGGCCGCCACCGCGCTCGCCTCGGCCGGCTCGTCGGTGAAGATCCGCAGCTCCGGTTCGGGGCCGGGCGGGCGCTGGCCGTGCAGCTCCAGCCGCAGCCGCGCCTCGGTGCCCCGGGCCTGCCCGATCACCGCGTTGGCCAGCCCGACCACCTGCGGGGTGGACCGGTAGTCGCGGACCAGCCGGACCACCGTGGCCGCCCGGTGCCGGCGCGGGAAGTCGATCAGGTACGCCGAGGTGGCCCCGGTGAACGAGTAGATCGTCTGGCTGGCGTCACCGACCACTGTCACGTCGTCCCGGCCGCCCAGCCAGGCGTCGAGCAGCCGCTGTTGGAGCGGGTTGACGTCCTGGTACTCGTCGACGACGAAGTGCCGGTACTGGCCGCGTACCTGCTCGGCGACGTCCGGGTGCTCCTCGATGCCCCACACCGCGGCACGCAGCATGTCCTCGAAGTCGATCACCCCGGAGGAGCGTTTCAGCCGCTCGTACGCGGTGAACACCTCGGCCACCTTCGCCGGCTCGTACGGCGTCTCGCGCAGCGCCCTGCTCGCGGCGACCACGTACTCCCCCGGCTCGACGAGCGACGACTTGGCCCACTCGATCTCGCCGGCCAGGTCCCGGGCGGCGGCCCGGTCGGCCCGCATGCCGACCTTGGCGGCGGCCAGGGTCACCACCCGGACCTTGCTGTCCAGCAGCTCCGGCATGGCCCGCCCGGACAGCAGCCGGGGCGCGAAGTAGCGCACCTGGCGCAGCGCCGCCGCGTGGAACGTCCGGGCCTGCACGCCCGGCACCCCGATCAGGGCCAGCCGGTGCCGCATCTCGGCGGCGGCCCGCGCGGTGAAGGTGACCGCCCGCACGTGCCGGCCGACGATCTCGCCGGTCAGCACCCGGTGGGCGATCCGGGAGGTCACCGCGCGGGTCTTGCCGGTGCCGGCACCGGCCAGCACACAGACCGGGCCGGCCGGGGCGGTCACCACCGACCGCTGCTCCGGATCAAGCCCGGCGAGCACCGCCTCCGCCGCCGAGTGAACCACCACAGCGAGGAATCATTCCAGCTCCGGCTGATGTTGTACCGGTCAGCCCGGCCTGACCCGGCGGGCGCGACGACCTCTGGAGGATCCGACGATGTTGACCATGTATTCCACCCCGTGGTGCGGCTACTGCCACCGGCTGAAGTCGCAGCTGGACCGGGAAGGCATCGGGTACGAGGTGGTCGACATCGAGCAGGACCCGAAGGCCGCGGAGTTCGTGATGGGCGTCAACGGTGGCAACCAGACCGTGCCGACGCTGCGCTTCGCCGACGGCAGCGCCCTGACCAACCCCTCGATCAACCAGGTCAAGCAGCACCTGGCCACGATCGCGGGCTGAGCCCGCCCCCGCTTCACGCAGCGGCCGACCCCACCGGGGCCGGCCGCTGCGTCGTGTCGCGGGGGTCAGCGCCCGGGCAGCCGGTCGGCGGTCGGGTCGGGCAGCGGACGGCGGGGGGCCGGGATGCGGGCCACGGGCGGTGTCGTGGGCGGGACCGGCGGCTTCGGCGGGACCGGCGGGGTGAGCCGACGTCCCCGCCAGAGCCACAGGCCGGCGGCTGTGGTGACCACCCCGACGAGCACGAAGAGCAGCCGGTAGTCGAACACGCCGACGAGCAGCGCCCCGGCCCCGATGGAGACGGCCTGCGGCCCGCTGACCAGCGCCTCGGAGGCGGCGGTGACCCGGCCGAGCAGCCCCGGCGGGGTACGCCGTTGGACCAGCGTGGTCAGCCCCACCATGGTCAACGGCAGGGACAGCCCGGCGAGCAGCAGGGCCAGCACGCCGAGCCGGAGGTCCGGCCAGGCCAGGATCAGCGCGGCCGGGCCGAACAGGGTCACCCCGACGGCGAGCGCGCCCAGTTCGCCGACCCGGCGCACCACCGTCGACGAGAGCAGGCCGCCCACCAGGCCGCCGATCCCCTGCACGGCGATCAGCACCCCGACGAAGGCGGCGTCACGGCGCAGCCCCTGGTCGACGTACGCGAAGATCAGTGATTCGGTGAAGCCCATCACGAGCGAGCCCAGGCCGTAGCCGAGCAGGGCCCGGCGCAGGGCGGCCTCGTGGGTCAGGTGGCGCAGCCCCGCCCCCAGCTCGGCCGGCCAGCGCAGGGCCGCGGCGGCCGGCGGGTGCTCGGTCACCCGGAGCAGTCCCACCACGCCGGCGGCGACCACGAACCCGGTCATCGCCAGGCTGGTCAGCAGCCAGCCGCCGACCGTGGCGTAGAGGGCCGCGCCGGCCAGCGGGCCACCGAGGCGCAGGCCCTGCCGCACGGTCTGCAACGCCCCGTTCGCGTCGGCCAGCAGCTCGCTCGGCACGAGCTGGCGCAGCAGGCCGCTCAGGGTCGCGTGCAGGGTCAGGTAGGACAACCCGTAGCAGGCGGCCACCACGTAGATGATCCACACGTCGGCCCGGTCGCGGACCGCGAACAGCGGGCTGAGCAGCAGGGCCGTGCCCAGGTTCGCGACCACGAAGAACGGCCGGCGGCGGTAACGGTCGACCACCCAGCCGATCAGCGGGGCCAGCATCATCGGCGCGATGATCGCGAAGATGGTCGCGCCGGCCAGCCCGTCGGAGCCGGTCAGGTCCTTGACCCAGATGGCCAGGGCGAGCAGCAGCATCGACTCGGCCGCCATGCTGGCCAGCAGCGCGACGAAGAGCAGACGGAAGTCGGGGCGGCGCAGGACGGTGCGCATGGGTTCCCTCCGGCGGGGGGTGGCGTCCGGCTGGACGCGTACGGGGGAACTGCCGCCGGCGGGGACGGCGTCGTCCCGGGCCCGGCTGACACGTTCCACAGTCGTCTTTCTGTCGCAAGACACGCCCTCGCCGGGACCTCCGACGCCGGTCGCGCCGTCCATACTGACCGTGGGGGTCGAGTTTCATACAGTTACCGTCGCGTCTCGTGGCGGTCTACGGAATCGAGGACACCGTGCCTCCTGCCGTACCGAGCCCGATCCTGCGTCGCCGCAGGCTCGGCACTGACCTGCGTCGCCTGCGCGAGGCGGCGGGACTCACCGGCGACCAGGTGATCGAGCGCATCGGCTGGGCGTCGGCGTCGAAGCTGTCCCGGCTGGAGAACGGCCGCAGCAGGCCCGACCCGGAGGACGTGGCCGTCCTGCTCGACCTCTACCGGGCCGCCCCCGCCCTGCGGGAGGAGCTGCTGGTCATCACCGAGGAGGCCGGCGACATGCGCGCCTGGCGCAGGTCGTACCCGGTGATGACCCAGCAGCAGCTGGGCTGGGCGGAACTGGAGGCGGGCTGCGCCCAGATCCGCGAGTACAACCCGGTCCTGGTGCCGGGGCTGTTGCAGACCGAGGGGTACGCCCGGCTGCGGATCGTCTCGGCCAACGCCGCCGCCGCGTCGACCGACCCGTCCACCGGGGACGACCCGGAGACCGAGGTCAAGGCACGGTTGGGCCGGCAGTCCCTGCTGGACCGCCCGGACGGTCCCCGCTACACGGCGGTGTTGGAGGAGGCGGCGCTGGGCCGCCGGGCCTGCCCGCCGGACGTGCTGCGCGACCAGCTCGCCCACCTCTGCGAGCTGGCCATGCTGCCGAACGTGACGCTGCACCTGCTGCTGCGCGACACCCGGATCGGCGAGTTCTACCTGCCGCCGACGGCCTTCTCGCTCTACCGGTTCACCGATTCGCAGGACCCGGAGACGCTGGCGATCGAAGGAGGCTTCATCGACGTCATGTCGACCGAGGCATCTACGGTAAATCGCTATAAAGTGACGTTTGAGTGGTTATGCTCGGCGGCGCTCTCCGCATCGGACACCCTTACCTGGCTCTTCGCGGCGACGGGACGGCTGACCGACACGGCAGCCTCGTCCTCGACGGCCCCGGGTCCGACAGCAGCGCCGGCCCAACGCCGCCGACAACCTGGGCGCCTGACGGAGCGGTGACACACCGACCCGTCGGGGCCGGGCGACCGCCGCTCGTTTCGTCGAAGCAGTTCCAGGAACCAGGAGCAGAGCCATGAACGAGATCCAGACCGTGCCCGCCGACCTGCGCTGGCACAAGAGCAGCCGAAGCCAGACCTCCAACTGCGTGGAGGTCGCCCGGCTGCGCACCGCGACGACCGAGGTGGCACTGCGGGACAGCAAGGACCCGGACGGCCCGGTGCTGCTGTTCCCGCGCGCCGGCTGGCTCGGCTTCCTCCGGGGCACCAGGGACGGCCAGTTCACCCTCGACTGATCCGGTCACCGCAGCGGGGCCGTCGGCAGCCTGCCGGCGGCCCCGCGTCGTCGCGCCGCCACACCCGTCGACTCCGCCCGGCGACCTGCCTGAGCAGGCATCGGATGATCGGACAGGACCCGGTCGAAGGCCGGCGATTCCCTTGCCGGGAGCAGCGGCGGGCGTAACATGACGATCCAGTGACGTGGAAGTTCCACAACGTAGCCGGCCATCCGCGGTCCGTCCGGAGACCACCATGCGTTACCTGATCGTCCGCACCGACATCCGCACCGCCGCCGACATCGACCTCGCCGCCACCTGGGCCGGCGGAGGTTGCCTACGCAACGAGACCACCACCCCCGAACTGCGCCGCCAGACCGTGCACGCCGAGGACCGGGACGCCGCCCTGCTACTGGCCCGGGCCCTGTCCACCGTGGGCGCCGTCCGCGCCGGTCGGCAGCGGGTCAAGGTGCTGCCGCTCGGCGAACCCGGCCGACGGCACCGGAACCCGCCCGGCTGACCCCGCCGTCCGTCGTGGCCGGTCCGGCCCGCCGGGTCGACTCCCCGCCCGGCCACGACGGCCCGCGTTCCCGGCCCGGGGCCCGTCGCGGCAACGACGGCCCGGGGCCGGGACCGGTCAGCAGTGGCCGTCGAGCCAGCGGTGGATCAGGAACAACGCGATCGACGACGGCGGCGGCAGGATCACCCGGTCGCCGTCCCCGGCGTCCACCGCCCGACCGGCCAACACCGCGCCGATGTCCCGCCGGGTGAACCAGCGGGCGTACGCGATCTCCGTCGGGTCGACCCGCACCGGCTCCCCCGGGTCCGCCTCGGCCAGGTAGCCCAGCATCAGCGAGCCGGGGAACGGCCAGGCCTGACTGCCCGCGTACGTGATCCGCTCGACCCCGACGCCGACCTCCTCGCGGACCTCGCGCAGCACGGCCGCCTCGGCGGACTCCCCCGGCTCGACATACCCGGCGAGGCAGGAGAACCGCCGCTGCCCCGGGGTCCGTGGCCAGGCGGCGTTGTTGCCGAGCAGGCAACGCCCGTCCGGGCCGTCCACGCCGTCGTGCACCAGGACGATCATCGCCGGGTCGGTACGCGGCCACATCCGGTCACCGTCCGTGCCCACCCGGGTCCAGCCGCCCTCGGCCACCTCGGTCCGGTGCCCCGACCGGGGTGACCAGCCGTGCCCCAGGTGCCAGTTGACCAGGGCGAGCGCGGTGGTGAAGATCCCCGCGTCCCGGTCGTCGAGCAGGTGGCCGATCTCCCGCAGGTTGGCCTCCCGGGTGCCCGGCAGCTCGGGCAGCGGGGCGTCCACCGCGAAGACCGGCACCCCGTCCGGCTCCACCCCGAGAAAGAGCGGGTACGCCTCCCCCGGCGCGCCGACCTCGGCGGCGTCCCGCAGCACCAGCACCGGCGGGTTCGCGTCGGCCCGGACCAGCGCCCGCCCGTCCCGGGTCGAGTCCAGCACCAGCACCCGGGCCCGCTGCCACGCCTGCGCCAGCCACTGCGGGTCGGTACGCCGGTGCGCCGCCCGGTCCAGGGTGGACCGGGCCAGTGGCGGCGCGGTCTCCCCACTCACGCCGACTCCGTCCGGACCGGGGTGAGGGCGGCCAGCGGACCGGCGATCCGTTCGGCGTCACCGAGCACCACCACCACCGCCCCCGCCGGAGCGAGGTAACGGGCGCCCACCTCGGCGACGTCGTCGACGGTGACCTTCGCCAGCCGGGCGGCGTGCTCGGCGAGGAAGTCCAGCCGCAGCCCGCTGCCCGCGTACGCGCTGGTCAGGGCGGCCAGCCCGGCCTGGGTGGAGATGCCGAGCTGGAGCGTGCCCAGGGCGTACTGGCGGGCCTGCTCCAACTCGTCCGCCCCCGGCGGCAACGACGCCAGCCGGCCCAGCTCGTACGTGGTCTCCAGCAGGGCCGGCCCGGTCACCTCGGTGGCCACCTCGGCCCCGGCGACCAGCACCGATCCGGCCACCGAGTGCTCGACCGACGAGTGCGGGCCGTAGGTGTAGCCCTTGTCCTCCCTGATGTTCTCCGTCCAGCGGGACGAGAAGTACCCGCCGAAGATCAAGTTCGCCAGTTGCAGCGCGGCGTGGTCCGGATGGGTCCGGGGCACCGCCGGCAACGCGATCCGCAGCGACGACTGCACCGAACCGGGCCGGTCCACCAGCAGCAGCGGACCGGGTTCCAGCGGCGGCGCGGGCGGCAACGTGGCGCCCCGGCTGTCCCCCGTCCACCCGCTCAGCGCCTTCTCCGCAGCATCCAGCGCGCGTTCCGGCTGCACGTCGCCGACCAGCACCAGCACCCCCTCGGCCGGGTGCACCCGCTCGGCGTGCAGCCGGCGCAACGCCGCCGGCCGGACCGCGCGGACCTGCTCCGGCTCCGGGGTCTGCACCGCGTACGGGTGCCGGCCGTACATCCGCCGCAGCAGCGCCGTCCGGGCCAGGTGGGCGGGCTGGCTCAGCGCCACCTGGATCCGGTCCACCAGCCGGTCCCGCTCGGTCTGCACCCAGTCGGCCGGGTAGCTGGCGTCGGTCAGCACGTCGGCCAGGATCTCCAGCATCCGGTCCAGCCCGGTGACCAGGCCCGCGCCGGAGAGCATCAACCGGTCCGGGTCCGCCCCGGCCGAGAGCCCGCCGCCGACCTTCTGCAACTCGGCGGCGATCTCGGTGGCGGTACGGGTGCCGGTGCCGGCCAGCACCGTCTCGGCGAGCATCGCGCCCCGGGCCAGGTGGGTCCGGCCGAACGGCATCCACAGCCGCAGCTCGACCAGGGGTACGGCGGGCCGACGTACCGCGATCACGGTGAGCCCGTTGGGGAGCCGCCGCTCGGCCTGCCGGGGCAGCTTCAGCCGCCGGTTCGGCCCCAGCGGCGGAAGTGCCCGGTTGGCGGTGGTCACGGTGTTCCCTTCATTCGCGACTGCGGGGCTCGCAAACCCGGCTCACTCCTCGCGCTCACGGTGTCGTCTTCCACTCGCGACTGCGGGGCTCGCAAACCCGGCTCACTCCTCGCGCTCATCGGGCACCTCCGGGGATGACCTCGATGGAGGCGCGGCGTTCCGGGCGCAGGGTGGCGGCGGCGGCGCGGACCTGGTCCTCGGTGACCTCGCCGACCAGCCGGGGCAGGTCGTTGAGCAGGCCCGGCTCGCCGCGCTGCTGCTCCAGCACCGCCATCCGCAGCGCCCGGCCGAGCACCGCGTCGGTGTCCCGCAGCAGGTGGGTGGCCATCCGTGCCTGGGTGCGGGCCAGTTCGCCGTCGGTCAGTCCGTCGGTGGCCAGCCGGTCCAACTCCTCGTCGATGGTGCGCAGCGCCTTGTCGACGTCGCCGCCGGGCGGCAGGTGCGCCTGGAGCAGCAGTGCGGTGGGGTCGCGGACGTCGAACGGGTCACCCATGAAACCGAGGTAGCCGCCGAGGCCGGTGACGCTGCGGTCCCGCTGCACCATCCGCTCCACCAGCCGGGAGGCGTCCCCGTCGGTGAGCACCTCGGCGAGCACCACGTAGGGCAGGTAGCCGGCGAAGTCGCCGACCGGGTCGGGCACCCGCCACGCCGAGGCCACCGCCGGCAGCGGCGCCAACTGGTCGGTGTACGCGGTGCGCCGCTCGACGGTCAGGTCGGGCTCGGTGAAGTCGGGGCGCTCCGGGGCGGGCCGGGCCGGCACGTCGCCGAAGTGCCGTTCGACCAGGGCGGTCGCCTCCGCGACGTCGATGTCCCCGCTGACCGCGAGCACGGCGTTGCCGCTGGCGTAGTAGCGGCGGAAGAAGTCGGCCGCGTCGGCGACGGTGGCCGACTCCAGGTCGTCGAAGGAGCCGTAGCCGTCGTGCGCGTTGGGGAAGGTGTCGAACATCACCGGCGGCAGGGTCAGCCAGGGGAACCCGCCGTACGGCCGGTTGAGGACGTTGACCCGGATCTCCTCCTTGACCACGTCGACCTGGTTGCGCAGGTTCTCCTCGGTCAGCCGGGGGCCGCGCATCCGGTCGGCCTCCAGGAACAGCGCCCGTTCCAGGGCGTTGCCGGGAAGCGTCTCGTAGTAGTCGGTGTAGTCCAGGTGGGTGGAGCCGTTGAAGGTGCCGCCGGCACCCTGCACGTGCCGGAAGTGGGCCAGTTTCTCCAGGTTCTCCGAGCCCTGGAACATCAGGTGCTCGAAGAGGTGGGCGAAGCCGGTACGCCCCTGCGGCTCGGAGCGGATGCCGACGTCGTAGACCACCGCCACGCCGATCACCGAGGCGCTGCGGTCCGGGGTGAGCACCACCCGTAGGCCGTTGTCGAGGGTGAACCGCTCGACCGGGTATTTCGTCGCTGGAATTCTCGCTCTCCGGGTCGGCACGTGATCGACCCTAGCGTGTCGCCAGCGGTGGCACCGCCGTCCTCGGCCTGCGTCTCAGTGCGACACCGCGACGGGCAGCGCGGTGACCCGGGGCAGCACCTCCGCGCCGACGCGTTCCGCCTCCTCCCGGTGCGGCCAGCCGGAGAGGATGAACTCGTCGACGCCGCTGTGGGCGTACTCGTCGATCCGGGCGGCGACCTCGGCGTAGCTGCCGACCAGGGCGGTGCCCGCCCCCTCGCGGACCAGGCCGATGCCGGCCCACAGGTTCGCCGCGACGGCGAGGCGTCCGCTACCGCCGCCGTGCAGCGCGGTCATCCGGGCCTGACCGACGGAGTCCATCCGGCCGAACCGGGCCTGGGCGGCGGAGATCCGCTCCGGGCTCATCCCGGCCCGCAGCCGGTCGGCCTCGGCCCACGCCTCGGCGGCGGTGTGCCGGGCGATGACGTGCAGCCGCAGCCCGGTGCGCAGGGTGCGGCCCAGCTCGGCGGCGCGGGCCCGGACCCGGGCCACCCGGGTGGCGATCGCCGCCGGCGGCTCGCCCCACATCAGGTACGCGTCGGCCTGCCGGGCGGCGACCGCCTCGGCGGCCGGGGACGCGCCACCGAGGTAGACCGGCGGCGGGTCGGTCAGCGGGCGGGCGAGCCCGCCGCCGTCGACCCGGTAGTGCTCGCCGGCGAAGTCGAACGGGCCGCCGCGCCAGGAACGGCGGAGCACCTCGATGAACTCACCGGTACGTGCGTAGCGGGCGTCGTGGTCGAGGAAGTCGCCGTACGCCCGCTGCTCGGTGGGGTCGCCGCCGGTGACGACGTTGAGCGCGAGCCGGCCGCCGGAGACCGCCTGGAACGCCTCGGCCTGCTGGGCGACCAGGGTGGGCAGGGCGAAGCCGGCGCGTACGGCGACCAGCAGGCCGATCCGCCCGGTGTGTTGGGCGACCGCGGCGCAGACGATCCACGGATCGGGGCAGCCGGAGCCGACCGGGGTGAGCAGCGCGCTGAACCCGCCCGCCTCGGCGGCCCGGGCCACCTCCGTCAGATATCCGACGGTGGCGACCCGCGCGTGCCGGGCCGCACCGGCGGTGACGGTGGCGGCGCCGACCTGGTCGCCGTCGCCGGAGGTGGGGAGGAACCAGTGGAAGGTCATGTCGGCAGCCCTCTCGCCGTGTCCCGCCCGGTGTACCTCGCCGGGGGCAGCTAAACCTATCAAGAAGGTAGGAAAACCAGGAATATCCGAGACCCGAAATCTCATCATGCGGACGGGGCTTGACGCCGCTGGAGCCCTGACCCACTCTTCCTACCAACTAAATAGGAATACTGCGGATTGGACAGATGATGAGACGGCTCCCCTTCCGTCGGCTGCTCTCCCTCGCCACCCTCGCCGCCGTCGGCGTGGCCACGATGGGAACCACCGCCGCGTGCGGCGACGACGACAGCGCCGGCGGCGACTCCGGTCCCGTCACGCTGCGGCTGGGCTACTTCCCCAACATCACGCACGCCCCGGCCGTGGTCGGCGTCGAGAAGGGCATCTTCGCCGAGAAGCTCGGCAGCGACGTCAAGCTGGAGACCAAGACCTTCAACGCCGGCCCGGCCGCCATCGAGGCGATCTTCTCCGGCGCGCTCGACGCCACGTACATCGGCCCGAACCCGACGGTGAACGCCTTCTCCAAGTCCAAGGGCGAGGCTGTCCGGGTCATCTCCGGCGCCGCCTCCGGCGGGGTCGCCCTGGTGGTCAAGCCCGGGATCACCTCGGTCGAGCAGCTGCGCGGCAAGAAGATCGCCACCCCGCAGCTCGGCAACACCCAGGACGTCGCCCTGCGCTACTGGCTCAAGGAGAAGGGCCTCAAGACCACCAAGGAGGGCGGCGGTGACGTCAAGATCGTCCCGCAGGAGAACGCCCAGACGGTCGAGACCTTCTCCAGCGGCGCGATCGACGGCGCGTGGGTGCCCGAGCCGTTCGTCTCCCGGCTGGTCAACGCCGGCGGCACGGTCCTCGTCGACGAGCGGGACCTCTGGCCGGACAAGAAGTTCGTCATCACCAACCTGATCGTCTCCACCAAGTTCCTCAAGGCCCACCCCGAGACGGTCAAGAAGCTGGTCGAGGGGCAGGTCGCGGCGAACGACTTCGTCAACACCAAGCCGGACGACGCCCAGCAGGCCATCTCCGACCACATCGGCAAGATCACCGGCAAGCCGCTGGACCTGAAACTGATCAAGCAGGCGTGGCCCACCCTGCTGTTCACCAACGACCCGATCGCGTCCTCGCTCAAGACCGGGCTCGACCACGCCGTCGCGGTCGAGCTGACCCAGCCGGTGGACCTCGACGGCCTCTACGACCTGAAGTACCTCAACGAGGTGCTCAAGACGCAGGGCCAGGCCGAGGTCACCCAGCCGTGACGTCGACCACGACGCCGCCGCAGAGCGCGACCAACGCGGTCGCGCTCTCCGGCGTGACCAAGGTGTACGGGCGCGGGACGAACGCCGTCCTCGCCCTGGACGGGGTCAGCCTCGACGTCCGGCCCGGGGAGTTCGTCTGCCTCGTCGGCGCGTCCGGCTGCGGCAAGAGCACCCTGCTCAACCTCGTCGCCGGGCTGGACCGGGCACAGGGCGGCACCATCACGGTGGCCGACGACGCCCACCCCGGCCTGATGTTCCAGGAGCCGGCGCTCTTCCCGTGGCTGACCGTCGAGGCCAACGTCGAGGTGCCGTTGAAGCTGCGCGGGCTGCCCCGGGCCGAGCGTCGGGAGAAGGTGGCTGAGCTGCTGAGCACCGTCCACCTGTCCGACTTCGGCCGCAAGCGCCCGCACGAGCTGTCCGGCGGCATGCGGCAGCGGGTCGCCCTGGCCCGCACCCTCGCCCTGGACACCCCGGTCCTGCTGATGGACGAGCCGTTCGGCGCCCTCGACGCGATGACCCGGGACATCCTGCACGACGAACTCGAACGCATCTGGGCGCAGCGGCAGCTCACCGTGCTGTTCGTGACGCACAACGTCCGCGAGGCGGCCCGGCTCGCCGACCGGATCATCCTGCTCAGCAGCCGCCCCGGGCGGATCATCTGGTCCACGGAGGTGAACGTGCCCCGACCCCGGCGCATCGACTCCCCCGAGATCGCCGCGATCGCCTCCGAGGTCACCGACCGACTCCGTACCGAGGTGGGCCGCCATGGCAAATGACACCCTGACCGGCGCGGCCCGCACCGACGCGGAGATCTCCGGGCTCGACGCCCTGGAGATCGCCGGCCGGGAGAAGGAGGTCTCCCGGGGGGCCCGACTCTGGGCGTCCACCTGGCCCAAGCTCGCCGCGCTCGCCATCGCCATCGGACTGTGGCAGGTGGTGGTCTGGAGCGGGTGGAAGCCGCCGTACTCGCTGCCCGGCCCGGTCACCGTCGCCGAGGAACTGGCCCGGCAGGCCGGCGGCCGGCAGCTCTGGGACGGGCTCGCCACCACCCTGCAACGGGCCGCGCTCGGCTACGTCTTCTCGGTCGCGGTCGGCCTGCTCGTCGGTCTGGCGGTGGCCCGGTCGAAGGTGCTGCGGGCGGCGATCGGCTCGATGATCACCGCGTTGCAGACGATGCCGTCGATCGCCTGGTTCCCGCTGGCCATCCTGCTGTTCGAGCTGAGCGAGAAGGCGATCTTCTTCGTGGTGGTGCTCGGTGCCGCGCCGTCCATCGCCAACGGGGTGATCAGCGGCGTCGACTACGTGCCGCCGCTGCTGGTCCGGGCCGGGCGCAACCTCGGCGCCCGGGGGCTGAACCTCTACCGGTACGTCATCGCGCCGGCCGCGCTGCCGGCCATCGTCGCCGGGCTCAAGCAGGGCTGGGCCTTCTCCTGGCGCAGCCTGATGGCCGGCGAGCTGCTGGTGGTCGGCATCTCGCAGACGTCACTGGGTGCCCAGCTCACCTACTCCCGGGAACTGTCCGACGCACCCTGGCTGCTCGCCACGATGATCGTCATCCTGGTCGTCGGGCTGGTGGTCGACGCCGCCTTCGGGGCGGCCGACCGGGCGATCCGCCGTCGCTGGGGCGTGCTGGACCAGGCTGGTCAGTGACGTGTACATCTCCGCGCGCAGCGATTACGCGCTCCGGGCCATGCTCGCCGTCGCCGCGGGCGGTGACGGCGTGCCCACCCGGCCCGACGACGGCCGATCCGACGGCCGTGACAGCGGACGCCCCGACGGCCGTGACGGCGGCCGATCCGACGGCGGTGGGGAGCTGGTCAAGGCGGCGAGTCTGGCGCGGGCGCAGGGCATCCCGCTGAGCTTCCTCCAGGGCATCCTGCTCGACCTGCGCCGCGCCGGCCTGTTGCACAGTCACCGGGGCACCGAGGGGGGCTACGCGCTGACCCGTCCCGCCTCGGAGATCAGCGTCGGGGACGTGCTGCGCGCCGTCAGTGGTTCGCTGACCACCGTACGGGGGCTGCCCGCCGAGGACGCCGGCTACCACGGGGTGGCCGCCGGCCTGCGCGACGTGTGGCTCGCGGTGGACGGCGCGATCGCCGTGGTGGTGGACCGGACCACGCTGACCGACCTGCTCATCCACCAGGAGCAGGCCCCGGCCCGCTGACGCCGGTCGCCCGTCGACCCGGGCCGGGCGGGCCGCGGCGGGGGGGCCCCGGCCCCCCCCCGGGGGCGGGGCGGGCCGCCGCCCCCCCCCC
>NZ_JBMDWU010000485.1:0-4323 GCF_048594385.1 Micromonospora sp.
CCCGGCTCAGCCGGGCGGCCTTCGTCATGCGTGGCCCGAACAACTCATCGGGGCCGGTGGTGCGGTGCCGAACACGGTCGCTACAGCAGTGACACGTGGACGTGGTCGGTGTGGTTGGACGGCCCCGAGTACGAACTCCAGCCGTTGGCCGGGAACCAGATCTGCCGGTTCCAGATCACGTAGTAGATGCCCAGCCGGTCCGAGTTGCGGATCAGGAACGCGGCGAGGTTGTTGCCGTACATCCGGGTGTCGTTGTTGTGCCACGGGCTGAACCCGCTGTTCTGCAACGACCAGTCGCACGCCCTGCCCTTGGGGTGCTCCCACGGCCCGCCGGGGCGGTAGCAGCCGACGAACCGGTTGAACCCGGCCCGCTTGACCTCCTTGTACATGTGCAGCGTGCGCGGGGTGATGCAGCCGGACGTGGTCGGGTCGTTCTCGCTGCACGACTCCCCGCGCCAGTCGCCGTTGGCGGTCTGGCCGGGTGCGACGCGGGCCACCGGGGACGTCGCGTCGACCAGGCCGCCGGTGAAGCCCCGACCGCCGACCAGGGCCAGTGCCTTGTCGGCCTCGGTCTTCTTCTTGGCCATCAGGTTGGCCTGCTTCTGCTGCTCCCGGACCTCGGCGTCGACGGCGAGCTTGGCCTGCTCGGCCCGGGTCTTGACCTTGTTGACCTCGGCCAGCTTGCCGGCGTTGACCATGTTCAGCTCGTCCAGGGCGGCGGCCCGACGGACGAAGGCGTCCGGCGCGTCGCTCTCCAGCAGCGCGGCGACCGCGCCGACCCGACCCGTCCGGTACGACTGGGCGGCGATCTCGGTGACCTGCGGGGCCAGCGCCGCCAGCTCCTGCTCCGCCTTCTCCACCTCGATGGCGTATTCGAGCTGGCGCTTCTTGGACTTCTCCAGCCGGGTCTTCGCCGCCGAGTACTCCCGGTTGGTGGCCTCGATGACGTCGGTGAGCAGCTTCGGCTCGTCGTCCTCCTCGTGCCCCGAGGGGGTGGGCGCGTTGGGCGCGGCCGTCGCGGGGGCGGCGGTCGGTCCGGCGACGATCGCCAGGGCGGCGAGTACGGCCACTGCCGGCGTCAACCAGCGGCGTAGGGGTGCCGTCACAGTTTTCCCTTCCGTCGACCGCCGACCGGGTTAGCTGACGGGTTCGGGACGGAAGTGGCCCCTACCGCTGGCGCGGATTCACCCCAGGTGCTCGGTTCCCCGGCTCGCCGTACGGCGATTGGGCGGTGGCACCGCTGGCGCCGGTGGGCGCCTTCGGCGGTGACCGGCAGCGAGGTTACCCGAGAGTCGTACCGGGGATCTACGCCCGCAACCCGACCAAATGAGTATTTTCCCGATAGCGAGGGGTAATCAGTGACGCGACCGACAGGCGTGACCTCGCCTCCGGTCACGCAGCGCAGTGTCACCATGCGGTGTCCGTGCTCCTTTCCGGGTCTGGCCATCGTGCGGGGGCCGGGGTGGACGGTTCGCCGTACCGGGGCGCGCTCAACGCCTCCAGCGCCTCGGCACGGTCGGGGGCGGGACGTGGGGTGGGCGGCGACCCGGTCGTACCGGCGTCGGCCGGTCCCCGCCCGGCGGTCACGACCAGCGCGGCCAACCCGGTGGTCAGCGGCACCGCCGCCACCAGGCCGAGGGTCGCCACCGCGCTGCGGACGATCTCCTGGGCCAGGAACTCGCTGGTGAGGATCTGGCTCACCGGGCGGCTGTCGGCGGTGAGCAGGAGCAGCAACGGCAGTGACGCGCCCGCGTACGCCAGCACGATCGTGTTGACCGTGGACGCGATGTGCGCCCGGCCGACCCGGGTCGCCGCCCGGTAGAGCTGCAACCGGGACAGCCCCGGGTTGGCGTGCGCCAACTCGGTGACGGTGGCCGCCTGGGTGACCGTGACGTCGTCGAGCACGCCGAGCGACCCGATGATGATCCCGGCCAGCAGCAGGCCGTGCAGGTCCACGTCACGCTGGTACATCGACAGCGTGGTGGCCTCCTCGCTGCCGAACCCGGTCAGGTGGGTGGCGGCGGTGGCCAGCGTGCCCAGCACGCCGGTCAGCACCAGGCTGCCCAACGTGCCCAGCACCGCCACCGAGGTCTGCGCGGTGATCCCGTGGGTCAGGTACAGCACCACGAACATGATCAACGCGGCTCCGGTGACCGCGATCGGCAGCGGCGCGCCCCCGGCGGAGATGCCCGGCACCACGAAGGTCAACAGGATGGCGAAGCTGGCCCCGAGGCCGGCCAGGGCGGCGAGTCCGCGCAGCCGGCCGAACGCCACGATCGCCGCCGCGAACAGGGCGACCAGCCAGAGCAACGGCATGCCCCGCTGGTGCTCGGCGATGTGGTAGCTGCTCGCCGACGGATCACTCGGGTCGGCCAACGCGACGAGCACCACCTCGTCGCCGACCGCCACCGTCGGCGCTCCCGGCCCGGACGGCACCGGCGTCTGCACCTCACGGCCCGCGTCCGGCCCCTGCTCGACGGCGACCGTCACCGTCCCGCACGGTCCGTCGGCCACCCCGGGGGGGCCGTCGGGGGTCTGCGGGGCGGGCGGGCACGGTTCGGTCACCACCCGGGTCACCGTGCCGTGGTGGCGGGGCACCTGCTCACCCTGGTCGATCTTCGGGGTCGCACCGGGCCAGAGCACCAGCGTGGCGATCACCGTGACCACGATGAGCGGCACCACCGTCATGACGAGGAGCCGCCGCACCCGTGGCGGGGTGGACGGAGCGGGACGGGTGTGGTCGGCGCCCATGTGTGCGAGTTCTCCCAACGATCCGGGACGGGATACGTGTCAGCCGGCCAGCCGGTTCACCACGGACGGCGGGTCATCGTCGGACGATGGTAGCCACCACCCCGGCCCGCCCGGTTCGCCCTGCCCACGGTAGGTCGAGGGGGCGCCGGCGGCGGGCGGCACCGGCCGGTCCCGGCAGCCACCCCGCACCCGGCCCCGACGGGCCGGGCCCCGACGCGCGCCGACCCACCCGTACCGGCCCGCAGGGCGGCCCGGGCACGCTAGCGTGGAGCCGTGCGGCGGGCGGGTACGGCGACGACGACCGGGCGGTGGCTGCGGCTGCTCCTGCTCGTCGGCACGCTGCTGGGGCTCTCCGCGATGCACACCCTCGGCCACGACGCGCACCCCGGCGGCGGCCACCCCACCGGCCACGGCACGTCGACCGACGACCCGCACCGGCCCGCCGCCGACAGGTCGTCCGTCCCCGTGCCGGCGACGGACCTGATGCACCTGACCCCTGCGGTGTGGGGTGTCCCGGTCGGTCCGGGGTGGGGCGTCGCGGTGGCGGACCCGACCCTGCGGGGGTGCGGGGACGGGTGCGCGGCGGCCCTGCCCGGCGGGTCGCCCGACAGCCCGTCGACGGCGTGGAGCGTCTGCCTGGCGGTGCTCGGGGCGCTCACCGTGACGGTACTGGTGCTGCTCTTCGCGGTGCGGTCCAGGCCGGCCGGGGTGTCCCGTCCGCCGTCGCGGCCCCGGGAGCCGCGCGCCCCGCCACCCCGTCCGCTCGGGCTCCGCCTCGCCTCGGTGTCGGTACTGCGCAGATAGGACGCCCCGACGTGGCTCCGCCGCGTCCCGCGTCCGTCTCCGTCGTACCGAAAGGTCTGCCCGTGTCCACTCGTCGTCGCGCGCGCCGTGCCACCCTGGCCGGCGTCGCGCTCAGCACCGTCGTCGCCCTGTCCGCCTGCGGCGGCGACCACTCCACCGACGGCGGCCACGGCCGCCCGGCCGTGGGTGCCGCCCCGGCCGCCTCCGAGTCCGCCGGGGTCGCCCCGGCCGACGTGATGTTCGCCCAGATGATGATCCCGCACCACCGGCAGGCGGTACGGATGTCGGAGCTGGCCGGGAGCCGGGCCGCCGATCCGGAGGTCACCCGGCTGGCCGAACGGATCCGCGCCGCCCAGGCCCCGGAGATCGCCACCCTGACCGGCTGGCTCGCCGCCTGGGGCCGGCCCGTCCCGTCCGACAGCCCGGCCGGCGGTCACCTGCCGGGGATGGACCACGGCATGCCGGGGATGATGTCCGACGCCGACCTGGCCCGGTTGGAGGGGGCGACCGGTCGGGACTTCGACCGGCTCTTCCTCAGCCTGATGATCGCCCACCACGAGGGTGCGATCACCATGGCCCGGCAGGAGGTGGCGGACGGCCGGCACGCCGGGGCGCGTGCCATGGCGCAGCAGATCGTCGCCACCCAGCAGGGCGAGATCGACACCATGCGGAAGATCCTCGCCCGGCTCTGACCGCCACCCGTGAGGCGTGGGGGGGGGGGGGGGCCACGCAGCGCCCGGCCACGCGGCGAGGCGGGGCGGCCCCGCC
>NZ_JBMDWU010000486.1:0-11531 GCF_048594385.1 Micromonospora sp.
GACGAGATCCCCCGGCTGTTCGAACGCTTCCACCGGGTGCCGCAGGCCCGGTCCCGGTCCCACGAGGGCAGCGGCATTGGCCTGGCCCTGGTCCGGGAACTGGTCGGCCTGCACGGCGGCACGATCACCGTGGACAGCACCCCGGACGTCGGCACCACCTTCACCGTGCGGCTGCCGTACGGCGTCGCCCACCTGCCCGCCGAGCACGTCGTCACCGGCGTCGGCGCGCCCGTGCCGTCGGACAGCGCCGAACCGTTCGTCGAGGAGGCGCTGCGCTGGCTGCCGGCCGCCGACACCGACGACCCGCCGGTGCCGCAGCCGGCACCGGCCGGCCTGCCCGGCGCGGCCCGGCCCCGGGTACTGATCGCCGACGACAACGCCGACATGCGCGAGTACCTGCACCGGCTGCTGCGGTCGCGCTACGACGTCACCGCCGTCGGCGACGGGCTCGCCGCGCTGGCCCGGGCCCGCACCGCACCGCCCGACCTGATCGTCAGCGACGTGATGATGCCCGGCCTGGACGGCCTCGAACTGGTCGCCGCGCTGCGCGCCGAACCCCGCACCATGGGGGTGCCGGTGCTGCTGCTGTCGGCCCGCGCCGGCCAGGAGGCCGCCGTCGAGGGACTGGAGGCGGGCGCCGACGACTACCTGGTCAAACCCTTCTCCGCCGAGGAACTGCTGGCCCGGGTCCGGGCCAACGTCGACCTGGCCCGGTTGCGCAACCACCACGCCAACTGGCGGGCCGCGATGATCAACTCGTTGCAGGAGGGGTTCTTCGTCCTCGACGCCGACGGCGCGCTGGTGGAGATGAACACCGCCTTCGCCGAACTGTTCGGGTACGGCCCCGAGGGCCTGCCCTACCGCCCCCGCTACCCGTGGTGGCCCGACGACGTCGCCGACGCCTCGGCGAACCGGCTGGTGGCCGACGCGTTCGCCCAGGCGATGACCGTCTCCCACGGATCGTTCGTGGTGCCGCTGCGGCACCGCGACGGGCACCGCCTCTGGACGGCGGTCGCCTTCAACGCGGTCACCGACGACCACGGACGGCGGATGGTCGTCGGCACCATCCGCGACGTCACCGCCGAACGGTACGCGGTACAGCGGGAGACCGCCCTCAGCACACTCAACCAGCGGCTGTCCCGGGCGGCCAGCACCAGCGAGGCGTTGCGCGCCGGCATCGAGGAGCTGAGCCAGCTCTGGCAGGCCCACCGGGCGGTCGCCGTCCGCTGGGCGCCCGACGGCACGCCGACGGTGACCGCCGCCCCCGGCACCGACTGGGAGCAACTGTCCGGCCCGGTCCGCGAGACGGTCACCACGCTGCGGACGCAGCCACCCCTGCGGATCACCATCGACCCGGCCACCGGGTCCCGGCCCGCCGGTGTCGGCACCACTGTCGACTCGCCGCAGGGGCCGCTGGTGATCTGGCTCGAACTCGACCCGGCGCGCGGTTTCGGCACCGAGGACCAGATGCTGCTGCTACTGCTGTGCGGCGCGCTCGGGCAGGCGTTGCACCGGGCCCACGCCACCGACCAGCAACGTGAGGTGGCGGTCGCCCTGCAACGCTCCATCCTCGGCCCCGCCGAGCTCCCCGCCGGGTTCGCCGTCCGCTACGAGCCGGCGACCCGCCCCCTCGAGGTCGGCGGCGACTGGTACGACGCGGTGACCCTGCCCGACGGCCGGATCGGCATCGTCGTCGGCGACTGCGTCGGCCGGGGTCTGCCGGCCGCCGCCGTGATGGGGCAACTGCGCAGCGCCTGCCGGGCCCTGCTGCTGGAGGCGTCCGGCCCGGCGCAGGTGCTCACCGCCCTGGACCGGTTCGCCCGGATGCTGCCCGGCGCGGCCTGCACCACCGTGTTCTGCGGCATCCTCGATCCGGAGACCGGGAAGCTGACCTACAGCAGCGCCGGGCACCCACCGGCGATCCTCACCCACCCCGACGGCCACACCGAACTGCTGGCCGACGGCCGGGGCAGCCCGCTGGGCATCCCGTCGCGCGGTGGCCGCCCCGACGCGACGAGCATCGTGCCGGCCCGGGCCGTGCTGCTGCTCTACACCGACGGTCTGGTGGAACGCCGCCGCCAGTCGCTCGACACGGGGATCGCGCAGGCCGCCTCCGCCGTCCGGGAGGACCACACCGCCGGGGTGGAGCAGCTCGCCGACCGGGTGATGCGGCGGATGACCCCGCAGGGCGGGTACGACGACATCGCCCTGCTGCTCTACCGCCATCCGGCACCGCTGGAACTGTCGTTCCCCGCCGACCGCTCGCAGATGGCCCCGGTGCGTTCCACCCTGCGCCAGTGGTTGCGCCGCACCGGCGCCGACCCGCACCTGGCCCAGGACGTGCTGGTGGCCACCGGTGAGGCCTGCGCCAACGCGGTCGAGCACGGCCACCGCGACGCCCGTCCCGGGCTGATCCGGCTGCTCGCGGTGGCCGCCGGCACCGACCTGTTCGTCACGGTGGTCGACTCCGGACGGTGGAAGGTGCCCGAGATAGACCACGACCGGGGACGCGGCATCAACCTGATGCGCGCGTTGATGTCGCACGTGGACATCCGGACCACCGACGCCGGCACCACCGTCGAGCTGCACACGAGGATCCCCGCATGAACACGCCCCTGGGCCTGGCCACCGGCCGGCAGGCCGACGGCGCGCCGGTGCTGACCGTCACCGGCGAGATCGACATGAGCAACGCCGACGAGTTCCGGGCGGCGATAGCCGACGCCGTCGTCGACGGGCACCGGCTGACCGTCGACCTGACCGCCGTGGAGTACCTGGACAGCGCCGCTCTGGCCGCGTTGTTCGCCCACGTCGACGGCCTGTCGGTGGTGGCGAACCCGTTGCTGGCCAGCGTCCTGACCATCTCCGGTCTGAGTCGACTCACCACGGTCACGATCCTCGACTGACCCGATCGGCCGGCACGGGCCGTGAGTCGACGGGGGTGCCCCGGCGAACGGCCTGGCGGTCAGCTCGCCGTCACGCAGAACTCGTTGCCGTCCGGATCGGCCAGCACGACGTCGCCGGCCGCGCCGACCTCGAGCCGGGTGGCCCCGAGGGCGACCAGTCGGTCGACCTCCGCCTGCTGGTCGCCCTCGGGCGCGAGGTCCAGGCGTTGCCGGTTGCGGCCCTGCTTCGGGGCCACGGGCGGGCCGCCCCAGGCGACCTTCGTGCCGCCGTGCGGTGACTGGACGGCGGTCTCCTGGTCCTGGTCCCAGACCAGCGGCCAGCCCAACGCCTCGCTCCAGAAGAGGCCGACCTCCCGGGTGCCGTCGCAGGCGATCTCGCCGAGCGGACCGCACCCGGCGAGGAAACCGTTGCCCGCCTCGATGACGCAGAACTCGTTGCCCTCGGGGTCGGCCAGCACGATGTGCCCCTCCTCGGGACGCTGCCCGACGTCGAGGTGGGTGCCGCCGAGGTCCAGCGCGGCCGCCACCTGCCGCCGCTGGTCGTCGGGGCTGGTGCTGGCCAGGTGCAGGTGCATCCGGTTCGGCCCGCGCCTCTCAGCAGGGCTCGGGACGAACCGGAGGCTGAGCTGGGTCGTCGTGCCGGGCAGGAGCGCACCACCGGTGGTGTCCTCGACGACCTCCCGGTGGAGCAGGCCGGCCCAGAATCGCGCGAGTCGGTCCGGATCTCGGGCATCGAGGGTCAACGTCAGGGGTCCCGAGAGCATCACCGCACAGTAGACGCCGACCGGTGGGGCGACAAGGTGATTACGCCGGGCCGGCGGGGCACATCGGCGATGGTGGCACCGGGGTCGGGCGGTGGACGGTGGTCGCCGCCCGGACCCGTGAGCCGAGGTTCACCGCACTGCTCCGGCACGTCCCGGGGTGCCGGAAACCGTGCCCGGGTTGATCAGCGGCGCGGCCGGCCCCTGTCAGTGGCCGTGCCAGGACCGCCACAGCGACGCGTAGACGCCGTCGGCGGCGACCAGGTCGTCGTGTCGGCCGATCTCGGTGATCCGGCCGTCCTCCAGCACCGCCACCCGGTCGGCGTCGTGCGCGGTGTTGAGCCGGTGCGCGATGGCGATCACCGTCCGGCCGGCCAGCACCGCACCGAGTGCCCGCTCGGTGCGCCGCGCGGTCGTCGGGTCCAGCGCGGCGGTCGCCTCGTCGAGGATCAGGATGTCCGGGTCGGCCAGGACGAGCCGGGCCAGCGCGAGCTGCTGGGCCTCGGCCGGGCCCAGGTCGCGCACTCCGGCCCCGAGCGGGGTGTCGAGGCCGTCCGGCAGGTCGGCGAACCAGTCGGCCCCCACCGCGGCCAGGGCGGCCCGTAACTGCGCGTCGGTGCCGCCGGGCGCGGCGAACGCCAGATTGTCCCGCAGCGTACCGAGGAAGACGTGGTGCTCCTGGGTGACCAGGGCGATCCGGCGGCGGCGTTCGGCCGGGTCGAGGTCGGTGACCGGGACCCCGCCGAGGCTCACCACCCCCCGGGCGGGCACGTCGATGCCGGCGAGCAACCGGGCCAGGGTGGACTTGCCCGCCCCGGACGGGCCGACCACGGCCAGCCGTTCGCCCGCGGCGACCGTCAGGTCGATGCCGTGCAGCACCTGCGGGCCGTCCGCGTACCGGAACGTCGCCCCGCGCACCTGCACCACGCGCCCGGTGGGCAGGGCCGCCCGGCCCCGGGGCTCCGGCGGCACCTGCCCCACCCCGAGCACCCGGGCGTACGAGGCGACGCCGCGCTGCGCCTGCTCCACCCACAGCAACAGCCGGTCCAGCGGGTCGATCGCCTGTTGCAGGTAGAGCGCGGCGGCGACCACCTCACCCAGGCTGACCCGTCCCCGCGACAGCAGGACACCCCCGGTGAGCAGCACGGCGGCGATCGGGAGCGGATAGCTGCCCTCCACCACCGGGAAGAACGCCGACCGCAGGGCGAGGGTGGCCCGTCGGGTGGTCCACACCGCGCCGATTCGGGCGGTGCCGTGGGCGACCCGGTCACGGCCCAACCGCAACGCCTCGACGGTGCGGGCACCCTCGGCGGTCGTGGTCAGCGCCTCGGTCAGCTCCGCCGTCGCCGCCCCCTCGGCCAGGTAGGCGGGGGTGGCCCGGCGCAGATACCGGTGGACCGCCAGCCCGATCGACGGGAACCCGGCGAGCGCGACCAGACCGAGCAGCGGGTCCAGCAGGAACACCGCGCCGAACAGCAGCGTCAACTGGGTCCCCGCGATGACCAGCACCGGCACCACGTCACGCAGCATGGTGCCCACCGTGGACACGTCCACCGAGCTGCGGGTGGCCAGGTCACCGGTGCCGGCGTGCTCGACCACCGAGACGGGCAGGCCGAGCAGGCGGGTCACGAAGTCCTCACGCAGCCGCGCCACGGCCCGCTCACCGAACCGGTGCCCGGCGTACTGGGCGTAGCGGGCGAGCAGCCCCTGCACCAGCACGCAACCGCCGATGGCCAGCGCCAGCCGGTCCACCGCGCCCGCCCCGGCCCCGGCGGTGACCTGGTCGACGATCCGCCCGATCAGCCACGGCGCGGCCAGCCCGGCGAGGGCGGCGGCGCTGTGCAACGCCAGCACCCCGACGACCGCCCACCGGTCACCGGCGAGCACGTCGCGGGCGGCCCGCCGGACCACCGCCGCACTCGCGACCGGGAGCTTCGTCACCGTCCGGCCCGCCCCACCGGCGTGTCGTCGGTGCCGCTGGTCCGCGAGACCAGCCGCCGGTAGTCCGGGTCGGCGGCCAGCAGCGCGGTGTGCGTCCCGGTGCCGGTGATCCGGCCGGCGCGCAGGTGGGCGACCGTGTCGGCGTGCCCGAGCAGCACCGGTGAGGTGCTCAGCAGCACCGTCGTGCGACCCGTCCGGGCCTGCCGCAGGCGCTGCGCGACCCGGGCCTCGGTGTGCGCGTCCACCGCCGACGTCGGGTCGACCAGGATCAGCACCTCCGGGTCGGCGAGCAGGGCACGGGCCAGCCGGACCCGCTGCCGCTGGCCGCCGGAGAGGGTACGGGCCCGGTCGCCGACCGGGGCGTCGAGCCCGTCGGGAAGCCCCTCGACGACGTCGCGGGCCGATGCCACGTGCACCGCCGCGTCGATCCGGGCGTCGTCGACGGTGCCGTGTGGACCGGTGAGGATCTGCCGCAGCGTCCCGGCGAAGAGGTACCCGTCGTGGTCGGCGACCAGGATGCGGGAGCGCACCTCGTCGAGGTCGACGGCCGTCAGCGCGACCCCGCCCCAGGTGACCGCGCCGGTGACGTACCGGCCCAGCCGGTCGGCCAGGGCCGCGGCGTCGGCCGGGTCGTCGGCGGCGACGCCGACCAAACCGCCCACCGGGACCGTCAGCCCGCTGTCCGGGTCGTGCAGCGGGGCCGGGCCGGCCGGGGCGGGACGGGTCGTCGGGCCGCCCACCGGGTCCGGGGCGAGCCGGAGCAGGTCGACGATCCGCCGGGCGGCGACCCGGCCCTGGATCAACTGGTAGCTGCCCTCCAGCAGGAACCAGACCGGCACGATGAGCACCGCCACGTAGCCGTAGACGGCCACCAGTTGCCCGACGGTGATCCCGCCCGTCACGGCCGTGCGGGCGGCCAGCCACACCACCACGGCGAGGAACAGCCCGGGGATGACGGCGGTCAGCGCGTCGACCCAGCTGAGCACCGCACCCACCCGGTAGCCCTCGGCCCGCAGCCGTTGCGACCGGGCGGCGTACCGGCGGGCGAACAGGTGCCGGCCACCCACCCCGGCGAGCACCCGCAGGCCGGCGACGATGTCGTCGGCCCGGGTGGTCAGCTCGCCCTGCTGTTGCCGGTAGACCGCCTCGGCCCGCTCCAGCCGGCGCAGCAGCGGGCCGACGACCAGCGCGATCACCGGCACCCCGAGCAGCGTCACCAGCGCCAGCACCGGGTCGATCGACCAGAGCACCACGGCCGCGACCGCGTACGCCAGCACCGCGCCCACGCCGGGGCCGGTCAGGGTGAGCACCTGCGAGGTGCGCACGATGTCGTACCCGCCGACGGTGGCGACGTCACCTGCGGCGAGCCGGCGGGGCAGCACCGCCCCGACCCGGGCGAGCTGACGCAGCAGCACGGCCGCCGAGCGGGCGCTGGCGTCCTCCCGGATGAACGTCATGGTCCGGTGCCGCATGATGCCCGCCCACGCCAGCGCGGCCCCGGCGACCACGATCGCGGCGACCCAGCCGAGCAACGCGGCGGTGTCGCCGGTCCGCAGCCCGTCGTCGACGGCGCGGGCGACCAGGAACGGCCGCACCGACAGCCCCACCATCCAGACCGTGCCGAACAGCGACCCGCGCAGCACCCGCCACGGCTGGCAGCGGACCAGCCACCAGATGTACCGCAGCGGCCCCGCCGTGTCCGGCGTGCCCGGGTCCGGGTGGGGCAGGCGTGGAGGCACCGACCCAGGCTAGTCACCGGCCGCCGCCCGCACCGGCCCGTACGCGGCCGCGACGCGGTGGCGTACACCTCAGTGCCCGGCGGGGTGGCGGCATTGACGCGGCCTACGACGACCGGCAAGCTCCTGTGCTCGGATCGTCGGCGGCGGGCGTCGTCGGCCACGGCGGGGGAGGGGCGATGACGCGGCGGCCGGCCATCCGCGTGTCGACGCTGCTCACCACGCTGCTCGTCGTCGGCGCGGCGACGGTGGCCGTCCCCGCCCCGGCCCGCGCGGCGCCACCGGCCACGGTGTGCCGGGTCCGCGACGGGCGGCTGACCGAGATCTCCGGCATGGCCGCCACCGACTCCGGGTTCGTGATGGTCAACGACGGCGCCGACGAGGCGTCCCGGCGGCGCATCTTCTTCCTCGACACCCGGTGCGCGGTGGTGCGCACGGTGGCCTACCCGTCGCGGCCCCGCGACACCGAGGACCTGGCGCTCGGCGCGGACGGCACGGTCTGGGTCGCCGACATCGGCGACAACGACCGGACCCGGTCGACGGTGGCGCTGTGGAAGCTCGCGCCCGGGGCCCGCCGGCCGGTGCTGCACCGCCTGACGTACCCCGACGGGGCGCACGACGCGGAGGCGCTGCTGCTCGACGGGGCCGGTCGCCCGGTGGTGGTGACCAAGCAGGGCGGCAGCGCCGGCGTCTACGTGCCGGCCGGGCCGCTGCGGGCCGGCGCGACGGTGCCGTTGACGCTGGCCGGGCAGGTCCGGTTGCCGCTCACCACGACCCCGAACCCGTACTCGTTCTTCGGCCGTCGGCTGGTCACCGGCGGGGCCGTCGCCCCGGACGGCCGCCGGGTCGTGCTGCGCACCTACGCCGACGCCTTCGAGTACGAGGTGACCGACGGCGACGTGGTGGGCGCGCTCACCGGCGGCACGCCCCGGACCGTGGCGCTGCCCGATGAGCCGCAGGGCGAGTCGGTCAGCTACAGCCGCGACGGCCGCTGGCTGCTCACCGTCTCCGAGACCGCCGGTCAGCCGCCCGGCACCCTGCCGACGGTGCTGCGCTACGCCCGCCCGTCGACCCCCACGCCGGCCGCGTCGTCCCCGCCCGCCCCGACGGCGTCCACCGGAGCACCGGCGGCGGCGTCCCCGGGCGCGGCCCCCGCCCCGGGGCCCCGGGGCGGCGTCGGCGCAACCCGGTCGCTGCTGCTGGGGGTCGGGGTGATCGGCGTCGGCCTGCTGCTGGCGGCGCTGGTCGGGGTGGCCAGGTCGCGGCGGACCCGCCGCTGAACCGGGGGGACGGCGTCGGCCGGGTGTCCCGGTGAGGGATGCTGGAGCCGTGCAGATCAGCATCCTCGGCCCGCTCGCCGTCGACGGCCGGCCGGTCCGGGGTGAACGGCTCGCCGCCGTGATCCGCACGTTGGTCGACGCGCGGGGCCGGGCGGTCTCCACCCCGCTGCTGGTGGACGCGGTGTGGGACGGCGCACCACCGGACGACGCAACCGGCGCGGTGCAGGCCCTGGTCTCCCGGGTACGCCGGCTCGGACTGCCGGTGGTCGCCGTCCCGGGTGGCTACCGGTTGCCCGCCGACCAGGTCACCGTCGACGCCGTCCGGGCCCGGTCGCTGCTGGAGCGGGGTCGGGCCGTCCTGCGTGACGGTGCCGGGCCGGCCGCCCGGGACGCCGCCGACGCGGCCCGGATGTTGTTCCCCGAGGTCCCGCAGTCAGACACCGGGGCGACCGCCCGGCTGTTCGCCGACGTCGTCGCGTTGCGCGCCGAGGCGGCGCTGACCGGCCCCGGCCCGTACGACGACAGCGACCTGCGCTGGCTCGTCGCGCGGACCCCGCCGGACGAGCCGTCGGCCGCCCTGCTGGTCCGGATGCTCGCCGCCCAGGGGCGCGACGCCGAGGCCCTGGAGGTGGTCGCGCGGCTGCGCACCGAGCTTTCCGACCGCTACGGCACCGACCCGTCGCCGCTGATCAACCAGGTCCACCTGGCGTTGCTGCGGGGCGAGCTGGCCACCCCGACCGGCCCGGCGTCGCCGGTCGCGGCGACCCGGACCGTGCTGCCGTCCGGGTGGCGGCGGCCGGTGACCGCGCTCGTCGGCCGGGACCGTGACGTCGAGGCGGTGGAGGCGGCGCTGACCGGCGCGGCCCTGGTGACGGTCGTGGCCACCGGCGGCGCGGGCAAGACCCGGCTCGCCGCCGAGGTGGTACGTCGGGCGGTGGCGGCCGGACGGCCGGCCCGGGTGATCGAACTGGCCGGGCTGCGGGCCGCCGAGGAGGTGCTGCCCGCCGTTCTGGCTGCTCTCGGCGGGGCGGACACCACGACGGCCGGCGGCACCCTGGGCCTCGACCGCCGGGTGCTCACCCCGCCGGAGCGGCTGCGTGCCCTGGCGCCGGATCTCGACGGCCTGGTGGTGCTGGACAACTGTGAACACCTGCTGGACCCGGTGGCGGCGGTCGTCGCGGACCTGGTCGCGGTGAGCCCACCGGAGGTGGCCGTGCTGGCGACCAGCCGGGCGCCGCTGGGCCTGGTCGGGGAACGGGTGCACCGGCTGACCGCGCTGCCCGACGCCGACGCGGTGGCGCTGGTCGAGTCCCGGGCCCGCGCCGGTGGTGCGGTGCCCACCTGGGACACCGACCGGACGTTGGCCCTGTGCCATCGCCTCGACAATCTCCCCCTGGCCCTCGAACTGGCCGCCGCCCGGCTGCGGCACATGCCGATCGACGACGTGCTGGCCGGGCTGACCGACCGGTTCGCGCTGCTCGACGCCGCGCTGCGCGGCCTGCCGGAGCGCCACGCGAGCCTGTGGGCGATGGTCGACTGGAGCCGGGAACTGCTCGCCCCCGCCGACCGGGACCTGCTCCAGCGGGTCGCGGTGGTCCCCGCCCCGTTCACCGCCGACCTCGCCGCCGCCGTCGCCGGCCTGCCCGACGTCCGGCGTGGGTTGGCGCGGCTGGTCGAACAGTCCCTGCTGACCCTCGTCGAGGGTGACGGTCCACCCCGCTACCGGATGCTGGAGACCGTCCGCGAGTACGGCGAGGCCCGGCTCGACGCGGCCGGTGACCGCGCCCCGGCGACGGCCGGCCTGGTCGGCTGGGCCCGACGGCAGGCGGTCGGGCTGCTCGACCGGTTCATCGGCCCCGACCAGCTCGACGCGTTCGCCGGGTGCGCCGCCGAGCAGGACAACCTCGTCGCCGGCCTGCGGTGGGCGCTCGGGCACGACGACGAACCGGCCGCGGTGGACATCGCCACCCCGCTGTTCCACCTGTGGACGGTGCGGGGCCTGCACCTGGAGGTCTCCGGCTGGTCCCGGGGTCTGCTGCACCTCGACGCCCCCGACCGGCGCTGCGGCTCCGCGATCGTCTCCGGCCGGACCGGCGGCCGACCGCTGCCCGACGCCGACCGGCTGGCCTGGATGTGCCTGCTGGTGGCGGTCAACGCCGGCATCAGCGGCCCGGTGCGGCTCACCGTGATCGCCCGCCGGGCCCTGCGCCGGCTGCTGACCGAACGGCCCGGGGAGGTGTCCTCCCGACACGCGGTGCTCGCCTCGGTGCTGCCGGCGTTCGACCAGCTCGACCCGGAGCTGGCGATGCCGAGCACCACCGTGCTGGTCGAGCATCCCGACCCGTACGTGCAGGGCTTCGGCCTGTTCGCCCGCGCGGCGATCCGGGACAGCGGCGGCCTGCCGGCGGCGTCCCTGGCCGACGCCGAGCAGGCGTACCGGCGGTTCGGGGCGGCCGGTGACCACTGGGGGATGGCGATGGCGGCGCAGGCCGTCGGGCAGGCGCTGACCGTCACCGACGGCGGCGGGTCCACGACGTGGCTGGCGCGTGGCGTGCACCACATGGAGCTGATCGGCGCGACCCAGGACGTCCGTGCCGTGCAGGTGATGCTGGACGTGCAGCTCGCCCTGGGCGGCGACCCGGCGGCCGAGCGGCGGCTGGTCGAGACGGCGGCCCCCGGCCAGGGGGAGGAGATCGAGACCGCCCAGGCGAGCCTCGGCCTGGCCCGCCTCGCCTGGCAGCGCGGGCGGCACCCCGAGGCGCTCGGCCACGCCGACGCGGTGATCCGCGCGCTGGCCGGCTGGACCGGTCCGCCACCGCAGCCCCGGGTCGTGCTCCGGGTCGCGGTGGTGGTGCTGCATCTGCGGATCGCCGAGGTCTGGCCGGCGGCCCGGCACGACGTTGGCGCCCG
>NZ_JBMDWU010000487.1:0-2308 GCF_048594385.1 Micromonospora sp.
GACCGCCGGTCGGGGCGCAGCCGGCGGCCGGCTGCCGGCCGCCGGGCGCGTCAGCTCTGGTGGTAGATGGTCAGGTCGGCCATGTTGGCGTAGCTGAGCCGGGCGAAGTCCAGCGACTGGCCCGGGTTGGCGGCACCGCCGGGGGCGGTGTCCATCTCCCAGTTGGCGTGGTGGAAGTCGGACTCGCCGATGGTCTGGAAGAACTGCTGGAAGTTGATGTCGCCCTCACCGAGCGGGATCATCTCGTAGCCGTTGGCCAGAGCGGAGTTGCGGTTGCCGTCCTTGGCGTGGAACAGCGGGAACCGCTTGGTGCGCCGGGCCACGTTCAGGATCGGGTCGAACAGCGAGGTCTTCTGCTGGCCGGCCGAGTTGGTGTACTTGGTGTGCTTGAACCGGGCCACGTACGCCCAGTAGATGTCGCACTCGAAGTAGACGTACTTCGGGTCGGTCTTGGCGAAGAAGTACTCCAGCCGGCGCACGCCGGAGGAGCGGGTCGGCTTTCCGTTCGCGTCCAGCGGGCCGCTGTCGAGCAGGAACGAGTAGGCCACGTCGTGGTTGTGGGTGTAGAGGCGCATCTTGCGCTCCTTGGCCTGCCGGCCCAGCTCGTTCCACAGGTCGGCGGCGGCGTCCCAGTCGGACTGGTAGGCGCTGTTGGTCGGGTCGCTGCCGGTGCCGATGTTCTTCATGCCGAGTTCCTCGGCGATGTCCAGCTGCTGCTGGAAGGTGGCCGCGTTGATCGACGTGTGGGTGCCGTTGGCGACCAGCCCGTTGTCGTCGAGGATCTTGCGGATCTCGGTCGGGGTGATCTGCCGGCCCAGGATCGAGGTGTGCTGGTTGTAGCCGGCGAACTCGATCTCCTTGTAGCCCATCTCGGCCAGGCTGGCGAGCACCCGCTCGAAGCCGTAGGGCACGCCGCTGTCGTCCGGGGCGGCGGAGATGCGGTCCCGGACGCTGTAGAGGATGATGCCCCGGTTCTGCGCCGGGATGAGCGGGTCGACCTGCCACTTGCCGTCCGCGCGGGCCGGGCCCTTGGTCTGGAGCACCGGCAGGCCGGCCGCGCCGAGCACGGCGGCGGCGCCGGCCGACGCGGCCAGCAGCTTACGGCGGGTGACCTGGGTGCGGTACTGGGGGTCGGAGGCCATGCGGCGCTGATCCTCGTTCACAAGTTCCACCTTTCGAGGGTGGCCCTGACGGGCCACTGAGACGTGCGAGTCCTGCTGGGAGAGTTCGAAGGACCTGCGCCGCCGAATACGCGTGGCCCGGTGGATGACTGCTCGATCAAGGGGGGATGTCAACCGTGTTACGTCTGTGAACCGGACACTAACGGTGGCCGACGGCTAAAGATAGACCTCGGACGGAGAAACTTTTGTTCGCGCGAACAAAAGTTCCTGATGGTCAGAACCGATGCCCGAACGGTCGCCCACCATCGGCTCACCGGTCGATCCCCCGTCCCTCACCAGCACGAACACCGACGGGGACGGGACGCGGACAGGCGGACGCGACGCGGGGGGCGCGGGGTCGACCGGAATCGAATCGACACCACGCCCGTCGCGTCGCCACCGACCGCTCCACCATCGACCGGAGCGTCGGTCCGTCGTGCGGTGCGCCCGGCCCGCTACCCGGGACCGGCCAGCACCAGTTCCCCGAGCCGCTGCTCCAGCGCCGCCGCGTCCAGCCCGCCCGGCCAGCCGCGCAGCAACGCGCCACCCTTGGCGACCAGCACCACGGCCGGTGGCTCGCGCACCGCGTACGACCGCCAGACGGTCTGCTGGTCGTCCACCACGACGGGGTACTCCACCCGGTGCGTCCGCAGGTAGTCCTGCAACTCGTCGGCCTGGTCGACGCCGGCCACCCCGACGAAGACCACCCGGTCGCGGTACCGGCGGGCCAGTTCGCTCAGCGCGTCCTGCCGGTCGGCACAGGTGGTGCACCAGGAACTGAAGAAGGTGAACACCACCGGGCGGTCGGCCCAGAGCCGGGCGGCGGTGAGCGGGGTGCCGTCGGTCAGCCCGCCGGTGAACGCCGGGGCGGCCGGTGCGCCGCCGGGCGGCGGGCGCAGCGCGAGGTCGGCGGGGACCGGTCCGGGCAACGTCGCGGCACCCCCGGCGAGCGCCGCCGGTGCGGGCGGGTCGGCCGGTCGGGCGGTGCAGCCGGCCAGCACCAGCACCGCCAGCAGCGGGGCGAGCAGCCGTCTCATGCCGGCACCACCGCGACCAGCGCCGGACCCTCACTGGTGTCCGGGGTCAGGTCGAGCGCCGGCCGGCCGGCCACCTCCAGCCGGTACCCGGCGCGCTGCGGCACCTGCACC